>NZ_JAWRHZ010000050.1:0-20360 GCF_040308045.1 Proteiniborus sp. | reverse complement strand
TGGACCAGTACCAGCAACTAGAAAAGCACTAGAGAAAGCAGGAATAACAGTAGAAGACTTAGATTTAATAGAAGCAAACGAAGCATTTGCAGCACAGTCACTATCAGTAGTAAAAGACTTAGGACTAAACCCAGAAATAGTCAACGTAAATGGAGGAGCCATAGCACTAGGTCATCCAATAGGAGCATCAGGAGCTAGAATTCTTATATCTTTAATATATGAAATGGAAAAGAGAGATGCAAAAACTGGACTTGCAACACTTTGTATAGGTGGAGGACAAGGAACAGCAGTTATTGTAGAAAGATAGTTTAACGGTAGTTTAACGATAGTGTAACTACTGTTCCCCTACTGTTCAAATAAATGGAGGTGTAATGATGAACAAAATTGTATCCATGGACCAAGCCTTAGAGCATGTAAAAGACGGCATGAGTGTAATGATAGGAGGATTTTTAGGAGCAGGTAATCCTCATAAGCTTATAGATGTTCTTTTAGAAAAGGGGGTCAAAGACCTTACTATTATAGCCAATGACACTGCATTCCCAGAAGTTGGTATTGGCAAATTAATAGTAGCTAAAAGAGTAAAAAAAGCAATAGTATCACATATAGGAACAAACGCTGAAACAGGGAACCAAATGAATGCAGGAGAATTAGAAGTAGATCTTGTACCACAAGGAACTCTTATAGAGCAAATTAGAGCAGGTGGAGCAGGATTAGGTGGATTTTTAACACCAACAGGAATAGGAACTGTAGTAGAAGAAGGAAAAACCAAAATAGAAGTTGATGGAAAAGAGTATCTAGTAGAAAAACCGCTAAAAGCAGATGTAGCTTTAATATTTGGCTCTATAGTAGATAAAAAAGGAAACATATTTTTTAATAAATCTACAAGAAACTTTAATTTATTCTCAGCGACAGCTGCTGAAACAGTAATAGTAGAAGCAGAAAAAATAGTTGAAGTTGGAGAAATAGATCCTAACGTAGTAATGATTCCAGGACTCTTCGTAGATTATATAGTTAGGGGGGACGAATAATGGATAAGGGCATGATTAGAGAAGTTATAGCTAAGAGAGTTGCAAAAGAGCTTAAAGACGGTGACGTTGTAAACCTTGGCATAGGCTTACCAACCCTTGTAGCTAACTATATTCCTGAAGGAATGGACGTTATATTCCAATCAGAAAATGGCTTTGTAGGTTTAGGACCAGCTCCTGAACCAGGAAAAGAAGATAAAGACCTAGTAAATGCAGGAGGACAGCCTGTTACCATTAAACCAGGTGGAGCATTCTTCGACAGTTCTATGTCATTTGCCATTATAAGAGGTGGACACGTAGATGCTACAGTACTAGGAGCTTTACAAGTAGACCAAAAAGGTAACCTAGCAAACTGGATGATTCCTGGCAAGATGGTACCTGGAATGGGTGGTGCTATGGACCTTGTAGTTGGAGCAAAGAAGGTTATAGTTGCTATGGAGCATACAGCTAAAGGAAATCCAAAGATACTTAAAGAGTGTACTCTCCCTCTTACCGCAGCAGGAGAGGTTAATCTTATAGTTACAGAAATGGCAGTTATAGAAGTTACAGAAAAAGGATTAGTTCTAAAAGAATTAGGACCAGAAGCAACAGTTGAAGACGTAGTGGCAGCAACAGAAGCAGAACTAATAATCTCCGAAAATTTAAAGGTAATGGATATTTAGTTTTTAAGTAGGAGTGGTTGATGTCATCCTGAACGCAGTGAAGGATCTAAAAACTAGATTCTTCGCTGGCGCTCAGAATTACAAAAATTCTCTACCTACTAATAATAAAAGAAGGAGAGATGTTATGTTTAAAAAATTTACAAATGGTTGTGCATTGGGGTAATGGCTTTTGGAAATTACTTTCATTCTCAATGCAGATGGCACTTGTGCTAGTTACAGGCCATGCATTAGCAAGTGCACCAGTAATCAAAAAAGGTCTTTCAAAGTTAGCGTCTTTCGTTAAAACTCCAGGTCAAGCAATACTTGCAGTTTCATTGATTTCTGGTATTGCATGTTGGATAAACTGGGGATTTGGATTAGTTATAGGAGCACTATATGCAAGAGAATTAGCAAAACAAGTAAAAGGCGTTGACTATAGACTATTAATCGCAGCTGCTTACTCAGGCTTCCTTGTATGGCATGGAGGAATTTCAGGCTCTATACCACTTCAATTAGCTACAGATGCCAATGAGATAGCTAAAGTTACTGCAGGTGCTGTTACAGATATAGTACCAACAACTCAAACAATCTTCGCACCATTTAATCTAATCATTTCAGCTCTTCTTATACTAACACTACCACTAGTAAATAAAGCAATGCATCCAGAACCAGATAAAGCTTTTGTAATAGATCCAAAGCTATTAGTTGATAAAGAAGAAGAAATAGCTGTTTCAAAGGCAGACATGACTCCTGCTGAAAGAATGGAAAACAGCCCTGTTCTATCTATGATAGTAGGTTTATTTGGATTAGGATTTATTATCTATCACTTTAGTACTAATGGTTTTGATCTAAACTTAAATATAGTTAACTTTATATTCTTAATCGTAGGAATAATTCTACATGGTACACCAAGAAGATACCTAAATGCGTTGACAGTTGCTGTTAAAGGAACTGGTGGAATCATACTACAATTCCCATTTTATGCAGGTATTATGGGTATGATGACTGGTGAAAGTGCAGCAGGTATATCATTAGCAGGTCAAATGTCGAATATGTTCGTATCGATATCTACGCCAAAGACATTCCCATTATTCTCATTCTTAAGTGCAGGATTAGTAAACTTCTTCGTACCTTCAGGCGGAGGACAATGGGCAGTACAAGCACCTATTATGATGCCTGCAGGATTAGACATTGGAGTTCCTGCTGCTAAGACTGCTATGTCTATAGCTTGGGGAGATGCTTGGACTAATATGATTCAACCATTCTGGGCTCTACCAGCACTAGGAATTGCAGGTCTAGGTGCAAGAGATATTATGGGATACTGTTTAATAGATTTAATCTATTCTGGAATAATTATATGTGCAGTATTAATTTTATTGTAGAGATTTTACAAAAGTCAGAGGGTTAAAATCCTCTGATTTTTTTATAATGAGATAAACGCTATTACAACTAATTTCTATCCTTAGACTTATTTCTTCAAAAACCATTGCAAAAACACATATAAATATTATATAGTATCATTTATAGGGCAAAATAGAAACAAACAAAACTTTGACAAAATGAACAAAAATATTTTACCAAAAATGTTATTGTAGTACTAAGCTTGGAGTGATAAAGTTGAATCAAAACGAAAAATCGAAAGCTTTACAGAACTTGGTTCTTATATCCCAAGTAGGTATATCCATGATAGTCCCAATTTTATTAGGAACTTGGCTAGGCATTACTATCGATAGAAAATTAGGTACAGGAATTATTTTTTTTATAATATTTATCATACTAGGTATAATTTCTGCCTTTGTTACTTTATTTAAAATCACTGCAGGAAGCAATAAGAGGAAGTGATGCAATGGGAACGTTTGAAGGAAATTACCAACAAAAGATAATAATTAAAGCATTAATATTAGCATTAATATTTTCCGGAATAATTTTGTTAATATTTCCAAACCCTAAGGAGTACATATATGGATTAGTGTTTGGAACATCCATAAATGTGCTGAACTTTAGGCTTATGGGGCTCACTTTTGAAAAAGCTGTAAACATGCCTCAAAACAAAGTTATGGCCTACGTTGTTGCAAATTATTTCGTGAGATATGTAATTTATGGAGCTATGCTAACAATTTCTGCATTAGCAGATTATATAAACTTTTACACTGCAATATTAGGTATATTTATGGTCAAAATTGTTATACTTTCTAGTGCTTTTTGTGATATGATATTTAGTAGATTAAAAAAAGGTAACAAAGTCAGCAAATAGTCTTGTTATAACCAATATTGCAACATAATTTGCAATATTTTGCAACTAAATTTTAAAATAATATATTTACTACGAAAGGAGGTAAAAGACATGGCACCTGGGATTACGTTTACAATGCTTGGGAGGCAAATTTATATCCACGACAGTGTAGTTAATTCGTGGGTAATAGTTATCCTGCTTTCAATACTTGCTATTATAGTAAGTAGAAAAATCAAAAAGGCAAATATTGAAGAAAAACCTAGTGGTCTATTAAATATAATGGAGATTTTTGTAGAAACTATAGAGTCTTTAGTTAAGAGTACAATGGGGCCAACTAGGATAGGCTTTGCCCCTTTTATTGGGACACTAGTTTTGTACTTAGTATGTGCAAATTTATTTGGTCTACTAGGCTTTACACCGCCTACATCAGACTATAACGTTACATTAGCCTTAGCAATAATTACAACTGTCTTGATTCATTTCTTTGGAATCAAAACAAATGGAATCGGAAGCTATTTAAAAGGCTTCTTTGAACCTATTCCACTATTATTCCCTATTAACTTACTGGGTGAGATAGCAACACCTATTTCATTATCTTTCCGTCTTTTTGGAAATATATTGAGTGGTGTTATCATTATGTCACTTGTCTATAGTGCATTAAACAACATATCCATGATCATAACACCATTTGTTGCCCCAGTTCTACACGCTTATTTTGACTTGTTCTCAGGCCTTATTCAAACATTTATATTTGCTATGCTTACAATGGTAAATATAGCAAACAAAATGGGAGATGAGACTCCATCAGGAGCAGTAAAATAATGCTCAAAAATAAAATTAAAATAAATTTATTATGAAATCAAAGGAGGATATAAAATGATACAAGGAATTACAAATGAAGCTTTTATATTAGGATGTTCAGCAATAGGAGCAGGTTTAGCACTTATAGCAGGTATCGGTCCTGGAATCGGACAGGGATATGCTGCTGGTAAAGCTTGTGAGGCAGTAGGTAGACAACCAGAAGCTAAGGGTGATGTCATCCAAACAATGCTTCTTGGTCAGGCAGTTGCAGAGACAACTGGTATCTACGGATTAGTTATAGGTATTATCCTACTATTCGTAAGACCATTGTTAGGAGCACTATAGAAAATATAAAGAGGTGGGCTCACCAACCCATCTCTTGTTTCTGCATTATTAGGACATTAACATATGGCAAGCCATTTTTTATACACTTCAGAGCAAGGAAGGGAGGCTTAAAGCATGGACATTCAAATAAATGTATTACCAGATCTGGTCAACTTTTCACTACAGATTGCAGCTACAATCGTATTGTTTTTAGTGATAAGACATTTTCTTTTTAAACCAGTTACAGAGTTCTTAGCTGCTAGGAAAGAAAAAATAGCAAATGACTTAGAAGAAGCTAAGCTTCAAAGACAAGAAGCTGATGATTTAAGAAAAGAATACGAATCAAGAATAGATGAAGCTAAAAATGAAGCAAGAGTTATAGTAGATGCGGCAAAGAAAAGAGGAGAAGAGCTTAAGGGTCAGATTGTAGTAGAAGCAAAGACTGAGGCTAGCAATGTATTAGATAAAGCAAGAAAAGATATTGAAAGAGAAAGAGAAAAAACCATGTCTGAGTTAAAGACAGAGGTAGTTCAAATAGCTATGATGGCTGCAGAAAAAGTTGTAGAAAAAAGCTTAGATGAAAAGGCTCATAATGAAATGATAAACAAGTTTATCGATGAGGTAGGGGAAACACAATGGCAAAATTAATAGGAAAAAGATATGCCGAAGCCTTATATGAGGTGGCCCTTGAGCTAGACAAACTAGAGCAGTTTAAGGATGAAATTAAAGCCATATCTCAGGTACTGGAAAGTGAGCCAAAGCTAAAGACTATATTTGAACACCCTAAGCTTTCAAAAGACGAAAAGAAAGACATAATCAACTCTATTTTTAAAGGTAGAGTATCTCAGGAGATTCTCAATCTTTGCTATATAGTCATAGACAAAGGCAGAGAAACAAATTTATCTGATATTTGTGAAGAATATACCAAGCTTTCAAATATAAAGCAAGGAATAGTAGAAGCAACAGCTATTACTGCAGTTCCTATGCAGAATAAAGAAATGAAGAAACTAGAAAAACAATTATCTATGAAATTAGACAAAAAGGTTCTTCTTTCAAATGTAATTGATAGCACCATAATCGGTGGAGTCCTTGTTAAAATAGGAGATAAGGTTATAGATGCAAGTGTTAAAGGTAAGTTTGAAGAGCTTTACAAGGACTTAAATAATGTAAGAGTAAGAATAGGATAGGGGTGAAGAACTAAATGAATCTAAGACCTGAAGAAATTAGCTCAATTATAAAAGAGCAGATTAAAAGATATGAAAAAAAACTTGACGTAGTAGACGTAGGTACTGTAATTCAAGTTGGAGACGCTATTGCGAGAGTTCATGGACTTGAAAGCTGTATGGCAGGTGAGCTTTTAGAGTTCCCAGGAGAAGTATATGGGATGGCTCTTAACCTTGAGGAAGATAACGTAGGCTGCGTTCTTTTAGGTTCTGATGAAAACATAAAAGAAGGTGACATAGTAAAGAGAACTGGAAGAATAGTTGAAGTTCCAGTTGGAGAAGGTTTAATAGGAAGAGTTGTCAATGCACTTGGTCAGCCTATTGATGGAAAAGGACCTATAAATTCAACTAAATTTAGACCTATAGAATCAAAAGCACCTGGAGTTATTGAAAGAAAATCAGTTTCTGTACCATTACAAACAGGTATCAAAGCTATAGACTCAATGATACCTATAGGTAGAGGACAAAGAGAGCTTATAATTGGTGACAGACAAACAGGTAAGACAGCTATTGCTATAGATACAATAATCAATCAAAAAGGACAGGATGTAATATGTATCTATGTAGCTATAGGACAGAAAAGATCTACAGTAGCTCAAATAGTAAATACTCTAGAAGCAAAAGGAGCTATGGAGTACTCTATTATAGTTTCAGCTACTGCTAGTGAATTGGCACCACTTCAATATATAGCACCTTATGCTGGTGTTGCCATGGCAGAAGAATTTATGTATAACGGAAAAGACGTGTTGATTATATATGATGACCTATCAAAGCACGCAGTTGCATACCGTGCAATGTCATTACTACTTAGGAGACCACCAGGACGTGAGGCTTACCCTGGAGACGTATTCTACTTACACTCTAGATTACTTGAAAGAGCTGCAAGACTTGATGAAAAATATGGTGGCGGTTCAATAACTGCACTTCCAATAATAGAGACTCTTGCAGGAGATATATCAGCATATATACCAACAAACGTTATATCCATCACTGATGGACAGATATTCCTAGAGACAGAGCTTTTCTTCTCAGGACAAAGACCAGCTGTTAACTCTGGACTTTCTGTATCACGTGTTGGTGGAGCTGCACAGATAAAAGCTATGAAGAAAGTTTCTGGAGGACTTAAGCTTGAGCTTGCTCAATATAGAGAGCTTTCAGCATTTGCCCAATTCGGTTCTGATCTAGATAAAGAAACTGAAGAGAGACTATCTCATGGTGAAAGAATAATGCAGATTCTAAAACAGCCTCAATACAGCCCTATGTCTGTAGAAAAGCAAGTAATGGTGCTTTATGCTGTTACAAATAAATATGTTTCAGATATACCACTAGAAAGAATAAAAGACTTTGAAAGCGAATTCTTAGCATTTATGGAAAACAACTATCCACAAGTTGGAAAGAAAATTCTTGAAACAAAACAGTTAACAGAAGAAATAGAAACTGAATTAGTTAAAGGCATAGAAGAGTTTAAGAAGAGCTTTATGTAGCACAAGGGTTGTAGGGACGACTATTAGACGTCCGCCTGTGATTCAAAGAGAAGAGAGGTGATCACACATGGCTCAATCGATGAAGGATATTAAAAGAAGAATCAGAAGTGTCAGCGGAATAAAGCAGATAACAAAGGCAATGGAGCTTGTTTCATCTGCCAAGCTTAGAAAAGCTAGGCAAAAGCTTGAAATGAGTAGACCTTATTACCAGACATTAGTTAGAAGTATTCAAGACATCCTTTCATCTACAACTGGAATAAAGCATCCACTCCTTGAAAAACGTGAAATAAAGAACAGAGCTTTTATAGTCATAACTGGAGATAGAGGCTTGGCAGGAGGATATAATGGCAATGTGGTTAAGCTAGCAGAAAGCCAAATAGATAATAAAGAGCAAGCTACCATACTAGTTGTAGGGCAAAAGGGAAGGGACTACTTTAAAAGAAGAGACTACAATATAGCAGGTGAGTTTTTAAACATATCTGAAGATCCGCATTATATAGATGCTAGTAGCATAGGAAGCCTTGCCATAGAGCTATATGAAGAAGGTAAGGTAGATGAAGTAAATGTTGTATATACTGGTTTCAAAAGTGTTATATCACAAGAGCCAAAGATACTAAAGCTTCTACCTGCAGAGAGTATTAATGATGAAAACAACAAAGGTTCTAGAACATTAATAGAATATGAGCCTTCTCCAGAGGAGGTACTTGATTATTTAATTCCTAAATATATTCATAGTGCCATATATGGAGCTTTAATAGAATCCTCAGCAAGTGAGCAAGGAGCCAGAAGAACTGCCATGGAATCTGCAACAGACAATGCAGAAGAGATGATAGAAGATCTGGAGCTTAGATACAATAGAGCTCGTCAAGCATCTATAACACAAGAAATATCGGAAATAGTAGGTGGAGCGGAAGCGCTTAAATAATTAACAATAGTTTAACGATAGTGTAACGATTGTTTAACGATGGTTTAGCGATAGTTTAACGATTGTTTAACTACTGTTCAACTACAGTTTGAAAAGCAAAGGAGTGAAATGAATGGCCGAAAATAACATAGGTAAAGTAGTTCAAATAATCGGACCTGTGTTGGATATAAGATTTAGCGAGGAAAATCTGCCACGTCTCCTAAATGCAATTGAAATACAAGGAGAAGGAGATAAAGTAATAGCAGAAGTTGCACAACACGTAGGCGATGATACAGTTAGATGTATTGCCATGTCTTCTACAGACGGTCTTGTTAGAGGCATGGATGCTGTAAATACAGGAAATCCTATAAGCATTCCAGTAGGAAAAGCAACATTAGGAAGATTATTCAATGTTCTTGGAGAAACAATTGATGAGGGCGAACCAATAAATACACAGGAAGTTTTCCCTATACACAGACCAGCTCCATCTTTTGAAGAACAAGAAACAGCTACAGAGATTTTTGAAACAGGTATAAAGGTTATAGACCTTATAGCACCTTATGCAAAAGGTGGTAAAATAGGACTTTTCGGTGGAGCAGGAGTTGGAAAAACAGTTCTTATCCAAGAACTTATTAACAACATAGCAAAAGAACACGGTGGACTTTCAGTATTCTCAGGAGTTGGAGAGAGAACTAGAGAAGGTAACGACCTTTATTATGAAATGAAGGATTCTGGTGTTATAGACAAGACTGCCTTAGTTTTTGGTCAGATGAACGAGCCACCAGGAGCTAGAATGAGAGTTGCACTTACAGGGCTTACTATGGCAGAATATTTTAGAGATGTACAAGGACAGGACGTACTACTATTTATAGACAATATATTTAGATTTACACAGGCAGGTTCAGAGGTTTCAGCTTTACTTGGACGTATGCCAAGTGCCGTTGGATACCAGCCTACATTAGCTACAGAGATGGGAGCATTACAAGAGAGAATTACATCTACCAAAAAGGGTTCTATTACATCAGTTCAGGCTGTTTACGTGCCTGCTGACGACTTAACTGACCCTGCACCAGCTACTACATTTGCTCACTTGGATGCTACTACAGTTCTTTCTCGTGCAATATCAGAGTTAGGTATATACCCAGCAGTTGACCCACTTGACTCAACATCTAGAATTCTAGATCCGCTAGTTGTAGGAGAAGAACACTATAGTGTAGCTCGTCAAGTACAAGAGATACTACAAAGATATAAAGAGCTTCAAGATATTATTGCCATACTAGGTATGGATGAATTATCTGAAGAAGATAAAATAACTGTTGCACGTGCTAGAAGAATTCAACGTTTCCTATCTCAACCATTTAGTGTTGCTGAACAGTTTACAGGTATGCCAGGAAAATACGTACCAATTAAAGAAACTGTTAGAGGATTTAAAGAAATTCTTGAAGGTAAGCATGACAATCTACCTGAGTCTGCATTCTTATTTGTAGGAACTATAGAAGAAGCTGTAGAAAAAGCTAAGAAAATGGGATACTAGGAGGTGCTGCAAATGGCAGGATTTATGCTAGAAATAGTAACTCCTGATAGAAAGTTTTTTGAGGAAGAAGTAGACATGGTAATTGTTAGAGGAGTTGAGGGGGACTTAGGAATACTTAAAGGTCACACACCATTAGTAACTCCACTTGACATAGGTAAGATCAGAATAAAACAAGAGGGTAAAATAAGAACAGCAGCAATTGCTGGAGGATATATAGAAGTTGGAAAAGAAAAGACAACTATTATTTCAGATGCTGCAGAATGGCCTGAAGAAATAGATGTTGGAAGAGCAGAAGAAGCAAAACACAGGGCAGAAGAAAGATTAAAAAGAAGAGACAATATAGACGTAGCCAGAGCAGAAATTGCCCTTAGAAAAGCAGTAAATAGAATAAATATTGCAGAAGATAAAGAATAATATAGGGCTGGTTTTCATACCAGCCCTGATTCATTATTCTATCATAGCACTAAAGATGTTTTTTCTAAACTCGGCTTGTTTTTTGAATATTTGTTTAAATATCTGATCTCGCGTACTTTCTAATATGTTTATATATTTAAAATCACAATATATTTTATGACCAACCTTTATTGTCCTAGTTACTTTTCCTGGAACAGTAATAGCGTTATTATCCTCAAATTTAATCGTTATAGTATTTACACTGTTAATAATGTTTATATCCTTAAATTGATTTTTGTGAACATAAAAGCTTAGAAAATCACCACCAATTTTATTTATTATTACTTCAGATGTTATTGAATTTTTGAAGGCTATATTTCCATCCAATTCCCAAAGCAGGCTAAAATAATCAGACGTTGCTTTAGGTTCTAGGTGAGAGAGGTACATCTTTCCGTTGGCTTTATATCTTATAGAAGCATCATACTCAAATACGTTTCCATTGTTTTCTGTATAAAATGTGGCACTAATTATATTTCTAATGTTTGCCATGCATTTTTCACATAAACATTCATCACAATCTACCTTGAATTTATAACCAGAAATAGTCTTAATTAAAGTTCCTTGAATCTGACATGAAATATCTTTTGTTAATAAAACGAGGGTTCCTATAACGACAGGTTCAGTTAATATGATTTCTTGATTTTTTTGCTTATTCATTAAAATATTTATCATTATTTGTGCTAGCTGTGGATCGAACTGCTTACCTTTATTAATTATGAGTTCATTAATAACCTTGTCTATAGATTTTGGTTTTTTATAGCTCCTTTTAGAAAGCATAGCATCAACTGAATCCGCTATTGCAAGTATTCTACTTTCTAACAGTATATCTTCACCTTTTAGACCATTTGGATATCCAGCCCCATCATATCTTTCGTGATGCTGCAATACAATATCTTCAATTCCTGAAAGATTACTAATTCCATATGCTAAATCTTTTACTATATTGTAGCTATGAATTGGATGCCTTTTCATAATGCTTTTTTCAATTTCAATTAATTTTCCTGGTTTGTTTAGAATATCTTCTGATAAATAGAATTTTCCCACATCATGAAGTATAGCAGCTATATAAAGTCTATATAATTGTTTCTCTGAAAAACCTAACTCTTGTCCTATTAGATTACTCAAAAGTGCTACATTGTACGGATGGGTATTCATATATGGCTCTCTTTTTCTATTTATTTCAGAAAGAATATGAATTAAATTTAGAAAGTTTGTATTATTTATGTATTCTATATAAATTGATTCAAAATCTCTTTGAATATTTATTACTTGGGATGTTACATATTTATCTGTTAATAGAGCACTTATATTATCTATAAGATAATTATTTTTAGAAAAATAAAGACACCCAAAAATTTCCTTCTTAGTGTCGTTAGTTAAAAATAATGGAAAATATAGCTCAACCAGAGCATCTTTAGATACTGGACGATATTTTGATATTTTATCATCATCACATCTATGAAGAACAATTTTCTTCTCTTCAAGTATCAAATTCAAATAGGAATCTTGCTTTGATTCGTCAAAACATATTTTACTTTGACTATCATGTGATTCATTTATATTATCCCCAGAGGAATATCTTATCAATGCTTGGCTTTTATCTTTTGTAAACATTATGATTTTCCAAGTATCAAAGTTTAGATATTTACCTAAATTTGAGGCGGTCATTTTTATTTCACTATCTATGCTATTTTCTAAGTTATAAGCTTCAACTAATTCAAACATAATTTTTCCTCCTAAGCTCCATAGCTTTGCGACTTTATCTTTTGATAAGTGTGATTATATTAAATGCTATATTATTTACTAGTACTTTATACCTAAATCAAATAGGATAATAGCACTAATTATATAATATCATATTTCTACATTTTAGTCTATGAAAACCTATTCATAGACAAAATAGTACAAATATGACAATACAATTATTTGGCCTAAGAGCATTCCTAATGTTTAATAAATTTTAAAAATTAAGTGTATAAAACCCCCTATTAGATGTTAATACTTGATTATGAGGGAAGGATGGGTTCACGGCAAAAATGTTTTGTCCCCCTTTACATTTTTGTCTCTTTAAGTCCTTTCCTCAATTTGCTTTGATGAACGATAGTTGAACAATTGTTACACTATCGTTAAAACGGAGGGTAGAGCATGAAAATAGTAAAAGGCATATTATCAATTGTGCTTATAGCGATACTTGCATTAATAAATTCTGCATATGCAGAAAAAACAAATTTGAGAAATGAAGACTTGTTAATAAAAGCTTTTGAAGAAATAGGAGCTGATTTTTTTAGCTTCAACCTTAATTTTAATGGAGCTATCCCCGAACTATATAAAGATGAGGAACAATTGAAAGTCATTATGGAATATATAGTAAAAGAATTAGGGTTAAAAGAGCTAGAAAGGAATCCTAATAATGAAAATGAAGAATACTTCAATACACATACTGAAACCTTTGAAAGTTCACAATTAGTAGTATATGGGAAAGACAAAAATGATAGTGATATTACAGTAATACTTTATTCTTATTTTGATAAAGAAAAAAACAGTGGTGAAACTAGTATTGTAATAGATGTCAATCTAAATAGAGATTATATGGAAATTAAAGAAATAATAAGAAATATCGACAATTTATATAGGACTTATGACATAAAAACAGAATTTACCTATTGCATTATTGGAACTTTTGAGGCAGAATTAAATAGGGATATTGTAATTAAAAAAATTATGAAAGCCCTTTCATTAACAAAAGGTAAAAAAATAGAAGGTTTAATCGAAGATGATGTTATAAGCATTTCCGCTTATTCACCAGATTTAGATAGAACTATATATACAGGAAATAAAAAGATGAATTTAAACATAGCAATGAGTTATAATGAGTATGAGGGGAAAACATACATATATATGGGTTACCCAATAATTGTAATAGGATACTAAAAAATTGAGAATTGAAATGTCATCCTGAACGAATGTGAAGGATCTCTTATTTAAAACTGAAAATTATTTAACAATCGTTTAACCATAGTTGAACTATTGCTAAAAGAACATAAAGGGAGGAACAGACACCGTGCCAAAGATAATTGTTGAAAAGAGCCCGGCTTTAGAAGGCTCTGTAAAAATTAGCGGAGCAAAGAATTCTACACTACCGATTATAGCAGCTTCACTACTTTCTTCAGAAGTATGTACCCTTGAAGATATTCCTGCTCTTGACGATGTAGATGTAATAAGCGAAGTACTCGCATCCTTAGGTGTTGGCATAAATAGAGTCAGTAAGAACAGTTTACAAATTAATTCTTCAAAAATTATTAATATTGAAGCACCATATGAGCTAATGAGGAAAATGAGGGCATCTTTTTTGGTAATGGGACCTTTATTGGCCAGGATGGGAAAAGCAAGAATATCACTTCCTGGTGGTTGTGCAATAGGAACAAGGCCTATTGATTTACATTTAAAAGGATTTAAGGCTTTAGGAGCTAAAATTGACGTAGGACACGGATATGTAGAGGCATATGCAGATAGACTTATTGGAGATAAGATATACCTTGACTTCCCAAGTGTAGGTGCTACTGAAAACATTATGATGGCAGCTACTATGGCAAAAGGAGAAACTATAATTGAAAATGCAGCAATGGAACCTGAAATCGTAGACTTAGCTAATTTTCTAAATAAAATGGGATCAGATATTAAAGGAGCAGGTACTAATAATATTAAAATAAAGGGAGTAACAGACTTAGGAAAAGTAAAGCATTCAGTGATTCCAGACAGAATAGAAGCAGGAACTTATATGGTAGCAGCAGCTATTTCTGGCGGAGATGTTTTAATAGAAAACGTAATACCAAGTCATATTAAGCCTATTATAGCTAAGCTTATAGAGGCAGGAGTACAAGTAGAAGAAGGCGAAGATAGTGTAAGAGTAACTGCTAGGAACGGAGTAAAATCAGTAGACATAAAAACTCTTCCGTACCCAGGATTTCCTACAGATATGCAGTCACAGTTTATGGCACTTATGAGTATAGCAGATGGAACCAGTGTAATGATAGAAACAGTATTTGAAAATAGATTTATGCACGTAGATGAGCTAAAAAGAATGGGAGCAGATATTAAAATCGATGGAAGAAGCGCAATTATACAAGGTACTAAAAAGATGATGGGAGCACCTGTAAAAGCTACAGATTTAAGGGCAGGTGCAGCACTTATATTAGCAGGACTTGTATCAGAAGGAGCTACAGAAATTAGTGACATATACCATGTAGACAGAGGATATACAGACATAGAACAAAAGCTAGCAAATCTAGGAGCAAAAATATATAGAGTAGAAGACTAAGAGATAAGGGAAACCTTATCTTTTTTTTATGCTTAACAAAATAAAAGAAGAAAAAGTATGATTTTTATCTATACTTAAACAAACAACTATTGAATAATTTAATTTTACTATAGAACTAACATCTGTTATCTTGTATAAGGAACTATCTTTAAGGAGGTGAATTCCTATGATTATAGCTAATGATATAGTAAAATCTTACGGAGATATTCCTGTGCTTTGTGGAGTAGATTTACATATAGAAAAGGGGCAAATATATGGGCTAGTTGGCAGAAGCGGCGCTGGCAAATCCACACTTTTAAGATGTATCAATGGATTGGAAACATACGACCAAGGTAGCTTGATTGTAGATGGTGTAGAAATAAAGAATCTTAATACTACAGATGTTCGTGAATTTAGAAAGAATATTGGTATGATATTTCAACACTTTTCATTACTTAGTAGACTTAATGTTTATGAAAATATAGCTTTACCTCTTAAATGTTGGAAATATGATACTAAGAAAATAGACAAGAAGGTTAAAGAACTTTTAGAGTTAGTTGAAATTCCAGAAAAAATATACCAAAAACCTAAAGAATTATCAGGCGGTCAAAAACAAAGGGTTGCAATAGCTAGGGCTTTAGCATTAAATCCAAAGATATTACTATGTGATGAAGCAACATCAGCACTTGATCCTAAAACTTCAAAATCAATAACAAACCTATTAACTCAATTGAATAAGCATTTAGGAATTACAATTATAGTAGTAACACATCAGATGTCAGTAATAACTAATGTTTGTGAAGAAATATCAATCCTTGAAAATGGTATAGTAGCTGCTAATGGAATGGTAGAAGATATATTTTTGAAACAGCCAAAGGCATTAAAAAATCTTATTGGAGAAAGTGACATAATACTCCCAGGTGATGGAGTAAATATACGTATACTTCTCGCACAAGGAACTACTGGTATACCTATTATTACACAAATGGCTAGGCAACTAGGTATTGATTTTTCTATACTAGGCGGAGACATGGAATCTTACAGAGATAAGATTCTAGGTTCAGTTATTATAAACGTCTCTAATGAAAACTATAAATCTGTAGAAGATTACCTAAACTCAAATAATGTGAACTGGGAACTAGTAGACAAAAGGATTTATTCATTCAATTAGTTTGAAAGGAGTGAGGAAATGACTTCACAGGAATACTGGCAATATTGGTGGAAATATTTTAATACTATTATTGCTCCTTCAATACTAGCCACTCTTAGAATGTTAACTGCTTCAATGGTATTAGCATTTATTTTTGGCTTTGCTTTAGCTATTATTTTAGTTATATATGGTCCCAAAGGTTTGCGGCCTAATAAAAGGATATATGGGGCAGTTGACTTTTTAGTCAATACTATTCGTTCCTTCCCTATAATAATACTTATAGTGGCTATGTCTCCTCTTACAAGGCTAATTGTAGGAACTACAATAGGAGAAAAAGCGGCTATTATACCATTGACAATTGCAGCCACACCATTTTTAGCGAAGATAATAGAAAATAGTCTCAATGAGGTAGATAAGCAGTTAATAGAAGCTGCTAGGTCTTTTGGCGCATCTGATTGGCAAATAATAACAAGGGTCATGGTAAAAGAGGCAGTGCCTGGGATAGTAGCAGGAACAACCTTGTCTGCCATAAGCTTTTTGTCAGCAACTACTTTAGCAGGAGCAGTTGGTGCAGGAGGAATAGGGGCAGTGGCTTTAAATTATGGATATCAAAGCTTTAACAACACAATTCTCTATACCTCTGTATTTATATTGTTTATAATGGTACAAGTAATTCAGAGTTTAGGGAACTGGTTATATAAAAAAATATTATAAAAAACTGAGGAGGAATTAGAAATGAAGAAAAGTCTATTTAAAATTGTCACTCTATTAACAATACTAGCAATGGTATTTACATTAGTAGGTTGTAGCGGGAATAAAACTCCTGCAAGCAACGAAACAAGCAATGATTCTGCTACAGCAAAAAAAAGTTTAAAATTAGGATGCCTTTCAACAACGGAGCCAGCACTACAATGGGTTAAAGAAGGTCTTAAAGAACAAGGATACGATGTAGAAGTAATTATGTTTGATGCAAATCAATTACCAGCTACAGCCCTTAAGGATGGGGATATAGATGGAGTACTAGCAAACCATAAACCATGGATGGAGACTTTTAACAAAGAAAACAATGCAGACTTAGCAATGGTTGAACCATACTATTACTATTCTTTCTTTGCAATCTATTCTGCTAAATATAAATCACTTGATGAGTTACCTATGAATACACAAATGGCAGTACCTGGAGATCCAACTAATTTAAGTAGAAGCTTAAGAATCCTAAGAGATGCAGGATTAATAACATTAGGAGAAAAAACAGGGTCATTCTACACATTACTTGATATTAAAGATAACCCTAAGAATATAAAAATAGTTGAAACTGATATTATTCATACAGCTCGTAGTATAAATGATGTTGATGCACTAATCTCACCTGCAGTTTATGTGGCAGAGTCTGGAGTAGTTAAAGCTGATGAATTTTTATATGAAGATACAGAAAATAAAAAATTCCCAATCGGAATAATAACAAGAAGTGAAGATGTTAACTCAGAATGGGCTAACGATATAATGACTCTGCTTAGAACAGACGAGTATAGAAAGAAATTTGATGATCACTTCCAAGGAAAATATGTAATGTTTGAATAGGTGGTAAATAAAATGGATATATCAAAGTTAAATGACACTATAAGTAAAGCAAAATGTTCTCTAGAACTAAAAAGAAAAATAGTAGGTATGAAGTTTTTATTTACAGAAGAAGAATTTAAATATGCAGATGCCAAAAAACTTAGGGCAAAATCCCCTTATTGTGTTATGGTAAAGACTGCTATGAGTGGTTACTCGATTAAAGCAACACTAGAAGATTTTGGATGTCTTGCATCAGCAAGAAACTTAGGAATTTTAGAAGCTGACGAAATAATTACCTCAGGCAGATATCATAGTAAAACAGGGTTATATCAAGATTTAATAACCTCAAGAAATGTTATTAGTAACATAACCATGTGCAAACACAAAGCATACGGTATAATGCTAAAACCCTTAGAGGAATACGCAGAAAATCCAGATGTTGTTTTGATAGTATCTAACCCTTACAATGCAATGAGGATAATCCAAGGCTATACTTATATGTATGGCACACATAGTTCTTTTAAGATGATAGGTAATAATGCGATTTGCTCTGAGTGCACTGCATATCCTTACGAAAGTAATGATATAAATGTAAGTCTACTATGCTCAGGAACTAGACATATGTGTGGTTGGGGCGAAGATGAAATGGGGATAGGTATTCCATTTAACAAGTTTTCTACAGTTATAGATGGATTATATGCCACAGTAAATCCTATAGAGCCAAATGAAAAGAAATCAATAATAGAATCTAAACTTAAGGAACAAAGAAGAGATGATTTAGATATAATATATGATAAAAACTATTATACTGGATTATATTTAAAGTAGTAAGTGAGACGTGGGCAGAAAAATTACCCTCGTCTTTTTATAATCTTGTACATCTTTTTGGTTTTAGCAGGAATTTTCTTTATTTTGTAGAATAACATTTAATATATGCAAAAAAATAAAAACATAAATAAAAAAACAAAAGGAGGATGCAAAATGAATTTCAAGAAAACAAGAATTCTTAGCTTATTAGTTATGCTTTCAATGGTACTAGGCTTAGTATTTGCTCCTGTAGCAGGAGTGTATGCAGAAGAAGCAGCAGATAATACAGTAACAGTTACAATAGTACATACAAATGATACACACTCAAGAGTAGAAGCAGGGATAGGATTTGCCAAAATAGCAACAAAAATAAAAGCTCTTAAAGAAGCTAATCCTAACGTATTGGTAGTAGATGCAGGAGATACACTACATGGACAAAGCTTTGCTACAATCTCAAAGGGCGAAAGTATAGTTAAAGTTATGAATGCTGTGGGTTATGATGTAATGACTCCAGGAAACCACGACTTTAACTATGGTCAAGAAAGATTATTAGAGCTTAAAGAATTAATGGAGTTTCCTATAATATCAGCAAACTTAGTTAAAGAAGATGGCACTACACTTCTTGATGCTTATGTAATAAAAGAAGTAGGCGGACTAAAAATAGGTATGTTCGGTCTTTCAACTCCAGAAACAACAGTTAAAACTAACCCTAAAAATGTTGAAGGACTAACATTTGCAGATCCAGTAGAAGCTGCTAAAAAGATAGTAGCAGAGCTTCAAGAAAAAGAAGTAGACGCTATAGTAGCAGTAGCACATCTAGGAATTGACGAAGAAAGTACAGATACATCATATAAAGTAAGGGATAATGTAGAAGGAATAGACCTTATAATAGACGGACATAGTCATTCAACTTTAGACAAAATAGATAATGAAGGAAAAGCTACTAAAATAATATCAACAGGTAACTATAACGACAACTTAGGAATAGTTAATTTAACCTTCAAGGATGGAGAATTAACAACTGTAGAGCCTACAGTATTTAGCAAAGAAGATGCAGCAGAACTAGAAGCAGATGCTGATGTTGCAGCTATAATAGCAGCTACAATAGAAGCTAACAAGGAAATCACATCAGTAGTAGTTGGAAAAACTGATGTAGAGCTTGATGGAGTAAGAGAGCATGTAAGAGGTGGAGAAACAAATCTATCAAATCTTATTACTAACGCTATGCTAGCAGCTTCAGAAGCTGATATGGCTATCACAAATGGTGGTGGAATTAGGGCATCTATAGATGTTGGAGATATCACAATGGAAGAAATTATTACAGTACTTCCATTTGGTAACTATGTAGTAGTTAAAGAATACACAGGAGCACAGATATTAGCAGCTCTTGAGCATGGAACAGCTAGCTACCCAGAAGTAGCAGGCTCATTTTCACAAGTAGCAGGTGTAACATTTACTCTTGACTTAAATCAAGAAGCAGGTAGTAGAGTTAAAGATGTTAAAATAGGTGGAGAAGATATTGACCTAGAAAAGACTTATAAAGTAGCTACAAACGACTTCATGGCAGCAGGTGGAGACGGCTACGAAATGTTTAAAGAAGGAGCTTTAGTAGTTGAGCTTCCAGGGCTTGACGAAATTCTTATAGATTATGTTAAAGGGCTAGAAACAATACCAGCAGAAGTTCAACCTAGAATGACTGTTATAGCAAAAGAAGTAGTAGAAGAACCAGCAGTAGAAGAACCAGTAGTTGAAGAACCAGCAGTAGAAGAGCCAGCTGCAGCTGCTACACAAACATATGTAGTAAAACCTGGAGACGTATTATGGAAGATAGCAAAACAATTTGGACTAGTATGGGAAAAACTAGCTGAGTTCAATAACCTAAAGAACCCACATCTAATATTCCCAGGACAAGAAATACTAATAC
>NZ_JAWRHZ010000049.1:0-3451 GCF_040308045.1 Proteiniborus sp. | reverse complement strand
TTTTGAGTTCCCTTCGCCCTTGTTACTTTTGCTTAAGCATTTTCTTATTTTTGTCAAGGGTGGCGGGAGAACCTACTCAAAATTTGCTTTAAAAACACTACTTTTTGACTCTTGTTTTTTCATAGAACTTTTTACATTACCCTGTTTATTTTGTTTCTATATGTTTTTCTAATAGTAACTTAGTAATTAAACCCACCTGATTAGATGGGTTTAATTTTAACTATACAAACTAATTTGCTTGCTGTATTGCTTAAACTTTTCATAATCAGCCTGTTTACACTCTAATGACATTAATATTCCATCCTCCAAATACTCTGTAGACTTAATATCTGCATTATCATTTAAATAAGATACTATACTTCCTTTATCATAAGGTATAAGCATTTCACAGTTAATATAGACTGGAAAGGCGCTTTGATGAATAGCATAAACTAGCTTATCTATCCCGTCTTTCTTCTTTGCTGCAATATATACACGATCCTCTTCAATTCTTGAGATATTATCATCTAGTAAATCTATTTTATTATAAGCATAGATAACAGGAATATTATTTACACCTATTTCCTTAAGAGTCTCCTGTGTCACTTCAATCTGATGTTTATAATTAAGATTTGAATAATCAACTACGTGAATTATCACATCAGCTTCAGAAACTTCCTCTAAGGTTGAACGAAATGCTTTTACAAGCTGGTGAGGCAACTTGCTAATAAATCCTACTGTATCAGTTAATAAAAAGGATTTATTAGCTGTCATTCCAATCCTTCTAACTGAGGTTTCTAATGTGGCAAACAGCATATCCTTTTCAAACACCTTCTTGTCAGTTGGTGATTGATACATATCTAGCATAGCATTCATTATAGTTGACTTCCCCGAATTTGTATACCCTACTAAAGCCACTACTGGTACTTCCGTCTTTTTACGCTTCTTACGCTGGTTCTGACGGTCTAGAACTAGTGCTTTCAATTCATTATTCAGTGCACTTATTCTACTTTCAATCCTTCTCCGGTCTAGCTCCAGTTTGGTTTCCCCTGAACCTCTGTTATAAAACCCAGTACCTCCTCTCTGGCGACCTAATGATTCTCTTAAGCCAATTAGCCTAGGTAACTGGTAATACAGCTGAGCTATTTCTACCTGTAGCTTAGCTTCTCTTGTCTTAGCTCTTTGTGCAAAAATATTTAGAATTAAAACTGTCCTATCAATTATTTCACAATTTAAATCTTCCTCTAGATTGCTAATTTGAGAAGCTGATAGCTCATCGTTAGAGATGATCAAATCAGCATTCTTTTCACTAACTAATTCAAATACTTCTTGAATTTTTCCTGTACCTATATAGCGTGACTTGCTTGCACGACTAGATTTCTGGCTAATTAATCCAACTACCTCTATGTCGCATGCCTCTGCTAACCTGGATAATTCCTCCATTGAATTCTTGAAATTCATTTGATTATCACAATCAACACCTATCAAAATCGCTTTTGGTTTCTGTAACATATTCATTCCTCCATTTCACAAAAATACACAGGCTACTACCTGTGGTTGTAAACGGAAAAGGAATGCAAAATAGAAAGAGTTACCTGCTTATAATTAAAGCAAGCTATTCTTATTGTTTGTACCCATGGCCATACAAAACAAGAAGACTAAGACAAGTTTACCTGACTTCTCATTTATGAATATTTATTTATAACAAAAAAAGAGGATAGCATGGTGCACCCTCTTTAACGTATTATCAAAATTAATATTTATCGTCAACTAGGAATCTAAAAATAGGCAGACCAATCCCGTTTACTCTACACCAGGTAGAGTCTTTAAGTACTATTAAATTAGTTACATAAAGTATAAAATCGGAATTTAATAAATCTAATGCCCATTTTTAGCAACCCTCCGTTCATCTAAATTATTATAATTATAACATAATTATCTAATTTTTACAATATATTTTTATTATGTTAAGCTTTGCACTGAGGTGGAGTGTCAGCCTTGCTTATCTCCTACCCCCACGCTTTTTAAAGTCTTCCTTAATACGGTCTTTCCCGTTCTCAGATATTTTACGATTAGCACGCATACAGCTAACTGTTTCGCCATGCACTTCATAGTTAAGTAAAGTACCTTCACTATCTGCATTATAGTTTGCTACTCTATCCTTGCCTATGCCAAACTGCTCTGCTGTTGATATAGCATCTATGTTTGAGCCAAGAAATATAAACTCCTATCCATGCTTGCTTTTTTGATGATCAATCATCTGATGAACTTTTTCATAGGAGTTTCTAAGTAGTTCTCTACAAACTGGATCTCTTCTTCAAATTTATTTCTAGCATTAATAGGACGTTCTTCTATATACTTATCATCTATAATTACTTTTTTCTTGCTAATACAAGCAACATCATTGACCTGAGTAATTCAGCCAACATTCTAAAAACATTACATAGTATTTAACAAAAGGCTTTATATATGTATATTGAAATTTTCAAATCTAAAAATTCCACTACCATGAAATATCACCGAATAGACTATGCCCTCCTATATGGTCCCAATGCACATGTGTAGTTACAACTTTTACGGGCAAGTCAGTCAATAAATCTACCTCTTTCTTGATATTGCCTATTCCTAAACCTGTATCTATTAAAAGTGCATAAGTCTTACCTATCAAAAGATACGAGTGCATTTTTTCCCAGTGTCCATATTCACTAATGGCATACGTATTATTATCAATTTTTTCAATTGTAAACCAATCGCTCATCCCCAATCCCCCTTATAGTCAGTATTGCACAATATGTAACTAATACATCTTAACGAACTAAAAAATGAGCTTATTTTGTTCGCCTTTGAATAATGAATGGTATACCAACAGCTAATAATCCTACAACAACCGAAACTAAAGATTTTAAAAATACCATATGCTTTATGCTCTCAACAAAATACTCCATTGGCGGAGCGAATAGTTTAATCCGAAGACTTGGAAAATAACAGAGCACAAAATATGTAGCGATAAACACAACAACAAATAAAATTAAATAATTTATCTTTTTCATTCGCCTTTCCCCCTCAAAATGTGAGTAAATCTTTATTTATACCTTGTAATACTAACCCATACTGCATACATTTATTTTACACTATATAGCCTATAAAAGCATTTGCTCCCTTACACCTCTTTTCTTCTCTAATAGAAAAACATGGCTTACCCGAGATTTTTAATCCCTAATAAACCATGTTTTCTACAATAACTTTATTTGCATTCGAAAATGAATTTGCATAATGATAGGACTTTATTTGATGGAGACATAGATACAGGGATAAGGGGTAAGGAAATTACGTGTATTAATTAAATTTTGATTATTTCATAGATAATGCTTTATCTATTGCATCTTGAATTATTTGATGACAGCACTTACCTAATGGATTGTTTTTCTGGCATTGCGAGTTTTTCATGGCTCCAGTAATTTTTAAAACTTCT
>NZ_JAWRHZ010000048.1:0-50325 GCF_040308045.1 Proteiniborus sp. | reverse complement strand
GGATGACAATTCCTTTCTAGGTTTTTATTGTTTTCGTCGACGATATTATAACCAATGAACGGAGATTTGTCATCCATTTTTGTTTATAAAGATATTAAAAAGATATCCCTTATGGGGGTAACTATTTTAATCAATATAAATATTCAAAAATCAAGGGTTGTTAGAAATCTCTATTAAGATTTTTGACAATACCCTTAAAAATAGGAGGAGTTAAGTATGGAAGAAATTCTAGAGATTTTAGAGGAAAATTGTAAGTATACTGATGAGCAAATAGCTGTCATGACTGGCAAAACAGTTGAAGAGGTAAGAGAAGCTATTCAAGATTTCGAAGAAAAGAGTATTATTGCTGGGTATACTACTCTTATTAATTGGGAGAATACTGGTAAAGAAACTGTCACCGCTTTGATAGAAGTAAAAATTACTCCACAAAGAGGAGTTGGATTTGATAAGGTAGCAGAAAGAATATACAAATTTCCTGAAGTTAAGGCTTGTTATTTAATGTCTGGTGGCTTTGATTTGACAGTTATTGTTGAAGGAAAGACCATGAAAGAAGTAGCACTTTTTGTATCTCAAAAGCTGGCAGTACAAAAATACGTTCTTAGTACAGCTACACATTTCATCCTTAAAAAATATAAGGATTATGGCACAATATTTAAGTCAAAACAAATAGATAATAGGGAGGTATTGATTATATGATAATAGAAAACATGATTTTAGATAATGTAAAAAACATGCCTCCATCTGGTATAAGAAAATATTTCGATATGATTAATGAAATGGAAGATGTCATATCTTTAGGAGTTGGAGAGCCTGACTTTGTGACTCCTTGGAATGTAAGAGACGCAGGAATATACTCTCTTGAAGAAGGACATACTCACTATTCATCTAATGCAGGATTCATTGAATTACGTAGTGAAATTTCAAAATATTTAAAAAGAAGATTCAATCTTTCTTATTGTCCTGAAAATGAAATGATAGTTACTGTAGGTGGTAGTGAAGGTATAGACATAGCACTTAGAGCTTTAGTAGGTCCTGGAGATGAGGTTATTATTCCAGAACCAAGCTTTGTCGCTTATAAAGGATGTACAGCTTTTACAGGTGCCACTGCAAAAGTATTAAATCTTAGGGCAGAAGACGAATTTAAGCTTACACCTAAAATGTTAGATAAGGCTATTACGTCAAAAACTAAAGTAGTTATAATTCCTTTTCCAAATAATCCAACAGGTGCCATTATGACAAAAAAAGAGCTAAGTGAAATTGTAGAAGTCTTAAAGCATAAAGATATAATAGTAATTTCAGATGAAATATACGCTGAACTTTCATACTCTGGAGAACATGTTTCTATAGCAAGTTTCCCAGAAATGAAAGAAAAAACTATAGTCATAAATGGGTTTTCTAAAGCCTATGCTATGACAGGCTGGAGACTTGGATACGTATGTGGGCACCCTGTTTTAATAGATGCAATGAAGAAAATTCATCAATATGCAATAATGTGTTCTCCAACAGTTTCACAGTATGCTGCAATCGAATCTTTAAAAAATGGTCACAATAGCGTAAAGAAAATGGTTAAAGAATATAATAGAAGAAGAAAAGTCATGGTTGATGGCTTTAGAAAAATAGGACTAGACTGTTTTGAACCTTTAGGAGCTTTTTATGTTTTTCCAAGCATTAGGTCAACAGGCATGACCTCTGATGAATTTTGTGAAAAACTTCTTATGACAGAAAAAGTGTTGGCAGTTCCAGGTAATGCTTTCGGAGACTGTGGAGAAGGATTCATCAGGGCTTGCTATGCTTCTTCTATGGATAATATAGTTGAAGCTTTAAAAAGAATAGAAAGATTTGTTACTAGTCATAAGCATTAGTAAATTAGCTAGGGACAGTTTTATTAATTTTAATGCAAAAAACGTCCCTAGCACATCCCTAATGAATTGATAATATTTTGTCTTCTTTTTCTATTACTTCATCATTTACTAATATTTGTTTTGTTCTATCTCCATTTAAGGCATCTAAATATACTATTTTATCTGGTACTATTTTAATTATGTTTATATAATCTTTTTGAATCTCTAATAATTGTTTATGAGGAGCAAATTTCTTAGCTTCATCTATAAGTTCTGAATGCTTTAGGCTAGTGTGAGCCTGCCCAAATACCTGTACTCCTTTTATTTTTTGTAATCTAAATACTCTGTATTTACTAGTAGACAAACATTTGGATTGTCTTGGATATTGTTGAATTTGTCTCCTCCACAAGACATTACATATATATCCATTTCATTCCCAGTAAAATATTGTACTGGACTACATCTAGGTATATTGTTCCCACATGTAGCTAATGAAGCCTCCTTGTGTTCATTTAAAAAACTTTTAATACATTGCTTTAATTCTGCAGTATTAAGCCTCTTTTCCATTCTTACACCTCTTCATGTATTGTTTTTATCACAATTATTATTTGCATTTCAAACAAATTTAATCTAAGTTTGCGATAAAAAAGGTTTATGATCTATCTTGCTCCTTTTTGTATTAGCAAAAAAAAATAAACATATACATTAAATAATACGCTTATTACAAATCAGTATAGGAGGAAGATATGTTATTTGAAAACATCTATTTTGTTTCTTTATTAGGGATATCTAGCGGACTCGCATTATTTTTATATGGTATACGACTCATGTCTAAATCCTTTGAAAAAATAATCTCATTTAAAATAAGACATAGAATAAATAAAATCACATCCAGTAAGCTTGGTGGTGTTTTCATTGGTATTTTTATGACAGCACTTCTTCATAGCAGTAGTACTACTACTATTATTGTAATTAGTTTAGTTCACGGAAACTTGCTGAGTATATACAATGCTATTCCTATAATAATGGGTGCAAATATTGGTACCACTTTTACAGCCCAATTATTAGCGTTTAAAATACAAAATCTTTCATTATATCTTTTAATTTTAGGAACAATGTTAATGTTTTTTTTAAGAAAGAAAAAGTACCATATTATATGGAAAACTGTATTTAGCTTAGCTTTAATTTTTGCAGGCATGGACGTTATTACGTATTCCATATCTAGAATAAAGACTACTAAATTCTTTTTTGATCTAATTCAGTATCTTAGCCATAGCAAGGGTATGAGTATATTAGCTGGATTTATATTAACTGCGGTTATTCAAAGTAGTACAACGGGTATTACTATTCTTCAAATTATGACTGCTAGTAATATAATAAATATTTATTCTGCAATTCCTATTATTTTAGGCCAAAACATAGGCACTTGTGTAGATACTGTAATTGGTAGTTTAGCAACTAATAGATTTGGTAAGCAAGCAGCTTTAGTTCATGTGTTATTTAATATATTTGGTGTTCTTATTTTTTATTTTTTTACAGATTATTTTTCCGCACTTATAATTAATTTGTCTCCTGATAACCCTACTAGACAAATAGCTAATGCTCATACAATCTTTAATGTAACTACTACTATTATTCTACTTCCTTTTTCTTCTGTATTATTAAATGTTGCGCAAAGAATAATAAAAGAATGATGGGAATTCATTCTAATTCAAGCTTATATATGAAAAACAAGAGACCCTTAGTTACACTCAGGGTGACAGGACTATTGTCGTACTAAATATATTAAAGAACCTCAAATTTGCTTTATAGTATTTTTTAACATTTTAAAAGGAGTAGATAAACCTACTCCTCGTAAATATAAAGTTCTTTTTCATTTAATTTTTCAGTATCTACTTTTTCTTCGAATTTCTTTGGAACTGTTACTATGTCAGGATTACCATCACTTATATATCTACGTTCTGGATTTTTATCGAATACTGCAAGCCAATCATACATTCCAACGCCATCTACCTTTGTTTCACTTGCCCTTATTCTATGTATTGAATAAGGATCAAAGGACTTATCTATAGGCGATACAGATGGATCCCAACCAACGTTTAAGACTGCAATGTTTTCATATGTCATTCCTTCATACTGTCCCTTTTGAAGGTATGGATATAATGTCTTATCCTTTGGTCTTGCACCATAGCTTAAAGCATAGGTATTTACTTTATAATCAGGTATATAACTTTCTAAAAATGAAGCTTGTTTTCCTAAAACTTTCTGTATTTCACTTGCATCCTTAATTTTTGACATATCATTATGTCCCAATGTATGGTTACCTATATGGAAGCCTTTTTCAACTAAATAATTTAGCTTATATTCTAATAATTCCTCTTGCCTAAAAGGATTTGAACCAAATACGAAAAAAGTTGCATTTAGTGAGAAATCTGGATTTTCTTTGTTGAATTCTTCTAAAATACCTACTGCACAATTAGGGTCAACTATTTTTTCTCCATCTTTTTCTATTATATTAAAATTGTTTTGATTTCCATCATCAAAGGTTATTACTATAGGTGTAAGTCCAGCTTCAACGTTAATATTATTATTAACAAAATCTTCAAGACTAATAGGTCGATAACCCTTATCATATAAAGTTTTTAAGTCTTTTTTGAAGTTTTCAGCAGTTCTAACCCATTCTGCTTCTTCTTCTCCTATATTATGGTACATGAGAACCATTATTTGCCCTGCTTCATTTGGTTTAAGGGACAAATCGATTTTTTCTTTTGAATCAATATTGTTTTTTTCTTCAATAGCTTCTTCTTGCTGATTCTCATTGTTATCTATTTTTTCTTCTTTATCTAGCTGAACCAGTTTATCTGATGTCTGGGTATTATCTGTACTTACTTTATTAGTATTCTCCGAGCATCCTGACAAGAATAACAAAAGAATTAGTGCAATTGGAATGAATTTAAAAGTTTTTTTCAATGTTTATCTTCTCCTTTGTAATAAATTGTGTAATAAATCTAAATAACTATATCTAATTATATTTGAAATTTGTAGGATAATCTATATTATATTAATGACAATTCGGTTACATTTCCAGAATCTATAGCATTTAATTACTTTTTTACCTTAACTTATAAATATAAATGTAATAAATGTAATTCTTTAAAGAAATAATATTAATATAGTGCTTTTATTCTATTTGATAATTGCTAAATCTTGTGAAGATTTTCTAAATACTGTCCTTACTTAGTATTAATTACTAGCATATAGAGTATTGTTGCAGGTTATATTAATAATACAACATCAAGATGATGTTGTATTATAAAAAATCTATTTGGAGGGAAAGACATGGCAAGATCAAATAGAATAGTTGTTCCTGAAGCAAGAATGGCTTTAAATCAAATGAAAGCTGAAATCGCTAGCGAACTAGGGTTAACTAATTATGAATCTATAGATAAAGGAAATCTAAGTTCAAGACAAAACGGATACGTTGGCGGTTATATGACTAAGAGATTAGTTGAATCAGCACAAAGAACTTTAGCAGGCAAATAAATAATATATAAAAAAAGAGAAGTGGCATAATACCGCTTCTCTTTTTTTTATGATATAATTACTTTATATTGCTATCTTTGCTTTTAGCATAATTCATTATCAGATGTATAAATGTTTTTGTTTTAAAAATATATCATAATAGTTTAGAAGGTGATTAATATGTTTATAGATAATAGTAAAGAACTAGCACAGTATAAGCTTCTTATTTTATACATACTAGATAATGCTGAAATTCCTATGAACAATTCAGAAATTACTCAGTTTCTACTAGAAAATAATTATATGAATTATTTTTTAGCTCAGCAATTTATAAGTGAGCTTGTAAGCTCAAAATTTATTGAGTTTTCTACTGAAGATGGACAAGAATACTATCATCTGTCAAAAGCTGGTAAAGATACTCTCAGCTTTTTCAATGACAGAATACCACACACACTAAAAGAGGAAGTAGATAAAAAATATCAAAAGAAAAAAGAAGAAATGGTAAAAGATAGCCAAATCATTGGGAACTATTACAAAAAAAATGATTCTGAATATATAGTGAACTTAAAAGTAATAGAAAAAGATATAACCCTATTTAGTATGTCCTTGAACGTGGTTTCAAATAAACAAGCTAAAATGATTTGTAATAACTGGAAAGAAAATCCTCAAGAAATCTACAAAAAAATTATTGACCTGCTAATAGATGAATAGCCTGCTAAAGCAGGCTATTCATTTCTAGCATTTTTAATTATCTTAACTAACTCTACTACTAATAAAATTATAAAGGATAAACCTACTACTATTCCCCATTGTGATGATGTTAATAATCCAAGCTTAAATATTTCCCTTAGAGCAGGAATTATTATTATACCAACCATCAATATCAGGGAGATAAAAATTGCACCTATTAATTTCATATTAGTAAAAAGCCCAATCTTAAATATAGATTTATCAATTGATCTAGTATTTAATGTATGAACTAGCTGAGATAATGACAAAGTTGCAAAGGCCATAGTTCTACCAGTAGTTAAACTAATATTGCTTCCAATAATAAAAGCAACTAGCGTAAGAACACCGATTAAAATTCCTTCTACAGCTAGCATTAATCCAAGTCCATCACTAAAAATACTTTTTCTAGGATCCCTAGGTTTTCTTTTCATAATATCCTTTTCTGCAGGATCTACTCCAAGAGCTAAAGCAGGAAGGCTATCAGTTACTAAATTAATCCATAAAATATGTATAGCTAATAAAGGTATTGGCATTTTTAAAACAATTGACACAAACAATGCCACAATCTCTCCAAAGTTACAGGATAATAAAAAGTGTATTGATTTTTTGATGTTATCAAATATTGTTCTTCCTTCTTCTACAGCGGCAACAATAGTTGCAAAATTATCATCTGTAAGTATCATATCTGCTGCTTCTTTTGATACATCTGTACCTGTTATACCCATAGCACAGCCTATATCAGCTTTCTTTAGTGCTGGAGCATCGTTGACACCATCTCCAGTCATGGCTACTATTTTCCCTTTCTTCTGCCAAGCCTCTACTATTCTTACCTTGTGTTCAGGAGAAACCCTCGCATAAACAGAATATTTTTCTACATTATTGAACAATTCATCAGCACTCATATTTTCCAAAGTTCTGCCTTCAATAGCTTCTTGATTTTCTTCTAAAATCCCAAGCTCTTTAGCTATGGCCATTGCAGTTATTTTATGATCTCCAGTTATCATAATTGGCCTAATGCCAGCTTCTTTACTTCTCTTAACTGCTAGCTTAACCTCTTCTCTAGGAGGGTCTATCATTCCTTGTACCCCAACAAAAATAAGGTCATTTTCAACTATTTCTGAACTAATAGTATCTGGGATACTAGAAATGTCTTTATAAGCAAGAGCTAGTACTCTTAATGCATTTGATGACAATTCTTCATTTATTTCTTTTATCTTTTCTACTATTTCTCTCGTCAATGGTACAACATCTTTTTCAACTAGCACTTTATTACAATGCTCTAGCAATACATCTAATGCTCCTTTAGTAAATACTCTATATCCATTTTCATAGGTATTTATAGTAGTCATTAATTTTCTATCAGAATCAAATGGAATTTCTTCTACTCTCTTAAATTGCTTCTCCTGTTCTTTTTTAAATAAACCATGCTGTCTGGCAGAAACTATTAAAGCTACCTCTGTTGGATCACCAAGAGTCTTTTTTTCACCCTTGTCCTCTTCAATTGAAGCATCATTACATAATAGACCTATTGTTATAGCAGCTAATTCAGCATTATTATCCATATCTGCATCATTTATATCCACTAATCTATCATAAGTGTAGAGTTTAGTAACTGTCATTTTATTCTGAGTAAGTGTGCCTGTTTTATCAGAACATATTACAGATGCAGTTCCTAAAGTTTCAACTGCAGGTAGTTTTCTAATGATTGCATTTCTTTTTATCATATTTTGAACGCCTATAGATAGTACTATAGTTACTATTGCAGGGAGTCCTTCCGGAATTGCAGCTACTGCAAGGGATACAGATGTCATGAACATGTCTATAACTGGCCTCTTTTGGAAAAATCCAATGAAGAATATAATAGCACAAACAATTATTGCACCAATCCCTAGTAGTTTACCTAGTTCATCCAGTTTAGCTTGCAGAGGAGTTCTAACTTCCTCTTGACTTTGGATCATTTCAGCTATTTTCCCAAGCTCAGTATTCATCCCAGTACCTGTTACAATAATCCTTCCTCTACCATTGGTCACTAAGCTAGAAGTATACGCGAAGTTTTTTCTATCTCCTAGAGGTATATTATCTCCTTCTAAAGTATGGCTGTTTTTTTCTACTGGAACTGATTCACCTGTAAGTGAAGATTCTTCTATCATAAGGCTTGCACTCTCAAAAATGACACCATCAGCTGAAACAAAATCTCCTGCTTCTACTATTAGAATATCTCCTGGTACTATTTCTTTAGATTTTATTTCCATAATCTTTCCTTCTCTAATAACCTTTGCAATAGGTGCCGAAAGACTTTTTAAAGCCTCTAATGACTTTTCAGCCTTATTCTCTTGAATAACTCCTAATAGTGCATTTAATATAACTACTAGGAGAATAATGATAGTATCGCTTATTTCCCCTAAAAATCCTGATATTATAGATGCTATGATTAAAATAATCACCATAAAATCCTTGAATTGCTCTATAATCATCATAAATAAAGACTTTTTTTCTTTTGTTTGAATACTGTTTTCACCATATTGGACTTTTCTTTTTTCAACTTCCTCATTATTTAGTCCAATACTAGTTTCTACATTTAACTCTTTGGTAATCTCTTCACCACTCATTTTATACCATTGTTTTTCTTCCATATGTTCCTCCTATGGCTAAATTATTATTAATCCATTAGGTTCAATGCCAACATTTATGCTACATATTATTCTACCCTGTTTATAGTTAAAAATTGCAACCCTTTTATTTAAAGCATCGGAGATAAAGAGTTCATCACCTCTTCTCACTATATTACTTGGCATTCCACCTATGAAGTGTGTAGTTCTTATTTTATATTCTACTAAATCAATTTCATACAAATTACCATCCTCTACATTAGTTACATAGGCTGTCTTTTTATCTTCTAAAGTGACTAAATCAACAATAACGCCTTTTACATCAATTTCTTTAAATATTTTTTGCTCATTTATTGAATATAATACTAGCTTACTATCAATCATGCCATTTGATGGTGGAGATAATACAAAAATAGTACTGTCCTCTACTACAATATGGACCGGATTATACTTTAATTCTATTCTTCTTTGAATATTTAGATTTAAATCAATCATATCTATACTGTACCCATTATTATTCGAAATATAGAGTTTATTATATAAGTAATCAAGCTTTATATCATGAGGTCTTTCTCCTACAGGAATATTCTCAATTACAACAAACTCCTTTTCATCTATTACAGAAATCGAATTTGAATCGCTATTGGTGACAAATATATAGCCCTTATGAAGAATTAAATGGCTAGGGAAGCTACCTACATAAACCATATCTTCTACTTTTTTAGAATAAAAATTTATTCTATATACACTATTATTATAGGAGTTAGCTGAGTAAATAATATTATCTTTATAAAAACATATGTGATGAGGACCTACCACTGGCCCTTTAGAGGTTTTTTTGTCCTTAATTTTTGTTGTTTCATATTCACAAAGGAATATGGTATCTGACAAAGTATAAGAATCAATATCAATTATTGATAATGAATCACTACCCGTATTAGCAACTACAAGCTTATTTTCAAGCAACTCCATACCTATCTCCCCCCTCACATTTCGCTTATATATCAGTTTATGCATTTAATTTATTTTTGTGATGAGGTGAAATTCAAAAAAAATAGATGCTAATAGCATCTATTCAAAATCTAAAAATATCTTTTTTATGATTAAACTCTTTTCAATAACCATACTTCTCAACTTGATTTCTTTTATCATACTGTTGAGAATTGTAATCTTTAACATGTATTTATTATCATCATATTCATAAGGTAACTGTTTTATTTCATTAATTCCTGTAAGAGTTTTTTCTAGTAATGCAGCATCGCTAAATTTCTTATACGGTCTAAATTCTAATACGATTTCTGTCCCCTCCCCATTGAATAAAATACATTATTATTTTATTCAATAGAAAGAATAAATATATTTACTTCATATTATTTACTATGGTTCTCACATCTCCAATTAAATAAAGTGAACCTGAGAATACAATAATGTCATTTTCACTTGCCATATCAAAGGTTTTTTGAACTGCTTTTTCTATATTGCTTTCTATAGTTATACTTTCATTGTATTTTCTAATCTTTGTAGCTAATTCCTCTGCCTTCATTGCTCTGAATATATTAGCTTCAGTAACCACTATCTTATCTGCAATCGGAGTCAACTCTTCTATCATGTGATCTACATCTTTATCTGCAAGTATAGCTACTCCAAGTATTAGTTTGTCATAATTGAAGATTTCTTTTAAAGTCTTTTTAAGTGCTTGTATACCTTGAATGTTATGGGCACCATCTATTAAAAACGTTGGTTTCCTATTTAAAACCTCTAATCTCCCACTCCATTTTGTATCTTTTAATCCTTTTTTAATAGCTTCTTCTGTTATAGAAATAATCTCTTCTTCTTTAAGAGCTAATATGGTTGTCAATGCAGTTACTGCGTTGTAAGTTTGATGTGCTCCTATGAGTTGAATTTCTAAATTAGTCATCCTAATGTCTTTATACCCAAAATTGAATCTACTACCAAATTCAGTAGTTTCAATAATCTCTAGTCTCTCAGTAGGAACTATTGTGACTCTAGCATTGTTCTTCTCTGCTACATCAGCTATTACCTCTTGTGCTTCTTTTTCTTGTGGATAGCTAATTACAAGCCCATTGTTCTTTATTATACCAGCTTTTTCATAGGCAATTTTTCCTATAGTATCACCTAATATATCTGTATGGTCCATTGAAATAGTTGTGATAACAGAAGCTAAAGAGTCTTCAATAACATTTGTTGAGTCATATCTTCCACCAAGGCCTACTTCAAGAACAACAAAGTCTACATTTTCTTCTTTATAATATTGCATTGCAATGGCAGTCACTATTTCAAACTCAGTAGGATGATTCATGCCTTTTTTAAGCATTTCCTCTACTTTTTCTTTTACTTTACAAGTTATTTTTGCTAAGCTTTCATCACTTATATCTATATTATTTATTTTCATTCTCTCATTAAAAATTTCTAAGTAAGGTGATGTAAATAACCCTACTTTATATCCTCCTTCTATAAGGATATTTGCAATAAATGATGATGTAGAGCCTTTGCCATTTGTTCCCGCTACGTGGATAAACTTAAGATCATTATGTGGATTACCTAATAATCTTAATAGCTCTCTAACATTATCAAGCCCAAGCTTACTACCGAATTTTTTTGTCCCATGTATATAATCTAAAGCTTCTCTGTAGTTCATTTTCTCACTCCTGTAAATTTAATCTACTATATTGTATACCTAAATATTATTTTGTACAAGATAGAAAAACACTAGTTTGATCAGAGTTTAAAATAAGTAAGGAACAAATAAGTAATTAATCATAACATGAAAATAAAGTAAATACATAACATATGTTTTATAAATTTCTGGTTCATCTGACTCTTTATTGTAAATATTTGCAAAAATAGTTGCTAACACTGCAAATAACAATAGTATCACATATTTAGATACACCTGTAGTAAGATACTCAGGCATTATATGAATTTTTTGATAGTAAAAATCCATGGAAGCAAGTTGAGATAAAAGGTAAATAATTATACCAACAAATAAGTATAAATTACTTCTTTTCTCTATTTTGCTATACCAGAAAAACATACATAAAGTCCAAATTATTGAAGGGAGAATACTGAAAAATCTTGCACCAACTAGAACAATTAAAAGGTTAGCTAAAAACGGGATTTCCTCTTCAATAGATTGCTTAATATCTTCAGTAGTTACCTCAGTATTGTTCTTTAAAACAATGTTATTATTACTTGTTCCCATGATTATAGTTGAGCCAAAACCACCAGCTTCATTCCATAATACATAATCACCATTATTATTTCTCAAGACAGTTACTTGATTAGACCATTTTTTTGTATTTGATACTAACTCAGCACTGTTAAATCCATTCTTTGTGAGATTAAGTTTAATTACATTTGAATTAGTAGCTCTAATATCTAAACTACTTGGTGCTGTAGTAAATACTGTTACCCCTTCTTTATTGCTGTCAAACATAACAGGCTTACTAGAAAAATCTTGAATCTTTAAATCCATTGCCCATCGTGTTTTTAGCTCATCAAGGAGTTCTTTACTTTCTTTATTGTATCCATTAATTATGTAAGCATAACTAGTTTTGACATCCCCTTGAATAGATGAAATAGAATATACATAGTCACTATCCATTGCAAAATCTATATCTTTTATCTGGTTCTTTAACTCAAGCATAGATGTCATATACAATGAATTATTCCATTTATTATTCTTATATTCAGTTATATACACTTCTTTTTTCGAGTTATTCTTATTAAATGTAGCGGTTTGTAAATAAACAATATTATCATTAACTTTGAGATTAACCATCTCTACCTTTCCTAAGTCAGAAGGTCCTCCTAGGTCATTATACTCTCCATTTACTTCTTCATACAAATTTACATTGCCATCTAAGAAAGCAACTGCCAAATATTTATTATCTTCTGTAACATCAAAGTCTATAATATTATGTTGAACTCTATCTACTCTGCTAATTTTTTTGTTTTTATTGTCTAAAATTGATGTGTATAATATGTTATCTTTATTGTCTCTCCAATAAAGTTTTTCTCCTACAAGTAAAATATCATCAGAGCTAATTCGGTTTATATTTAACTTATCTATAATTGCCTCATATTCCTCTTTAATTTGCATGTTTTTTCCGAGTTTTGTTACCTTCAGTATTTCTTTACCATCTTTTACGGGGGAAAGAATTATAATATCACCCTCTTCAGTAATATCAGCAACAATTTCTCTTGTATAAGAAAATGAACTAATAGCAAAGCTCCTACTCCAATTTGGTGATGGTTGCCTAGACATTATAGTCGCATTGAAGCTAATATGCATAAATGCAATAATTAAGAAAGAAATCATAAAAAATAAAAACAGCTTTAATGAAAATTTTCTTTTCTTCATTTTACCCCCTCCTTCACTATATTTTATCATCACTGGAGTTTTTTGAAAATTTAAAAATTAAAAATATAATATTAAGTTTTATTAATAACAAAACCCATTAGCTTAAAATTAAACTAACGGGTTTTGTATATAGCTAAAGTTTATCCTCTACTTTCTTAAACTTGCTAGCCTATCTAATACCTTCTCCATCATTTGCTGATATTTAATTTCTTTTTCTCTCTCTTGTTCAATTACTTGTTTTGGAGCCTTGCTAACGAATCCTTCATTTGATAGCTTACCTTTAACTCTTTTTATTTCACCCTCAAGCTTTTCTCTTTCTTTTTCGAGTCTTTCAATTTCCTTCTCAAAATCTACTAACTCTTCTAATGGTAAGAATATAGTACAATTACCTACTACTGCTGACATAGCATCATCGCTAATATTGTCTTTGCTTTCTACTATCTCAATTTCAGAAGCAGATGCAAGTGTCTTGAAAAATCTTTCGGATGTATTTAATATATTTCTCAGTTCATTGTCAGCTGTCATAAATATAGCTTTTGCCTTCTTTGAAGGAACTACGTTCATCTCAGCTCTAATATTTCTTATACTTTTAACTGCTTCCATAATAAATTCTATAGATTTTTCTGCATCCTTATAGTCTTTGTTTTTATCATATACAGGCCATTTTTCAACAATCAAGTCATTAGTTTTTCCTGGTAAGTGATCCCATATTTCTTCTGTAATATATGGGATAAATGGATGTAGAAGTTTCAATATATCTTTTAGAACTGCTAGAAGAACATATTTTGCTGTTTCTTTATCAGCTATATCATCGCTAAATAATCTTGGTTTAACCATTTCTATATACCAGTCACAGTACTCATTCCAAGTAAAATCATATATCTTTTGTGCTGCTATACCTAGCTCATATTTTCTCAAATTCTCAGTAACTTCTTTTGCCACAGAATTAGCTCTTGAAATAATCCATTTATCTTCTTCTGAAAGGTGGAGATTTTTTTCTTCTGCTATACTGCCTTCTTCTAGATGCATTAAAACAAATCTAGATGCATTCCATAGTTTGTTTGCAAAGTTTCTACTTGATTCAACTCTTTCAATATAAAATCTCATATCATTTCCTGGTGTATTTCCAGTTACTAAGGAAAATCTCAAAGCATCTGCTCCATATTGGTCTATTAAGTCTAATGGGTCAATTCCATTTCCAAGAGATTTGCTCATCTTTCTTCCCTGTGAGTCTCTTACAAGTCCAGTAATAAATACATTTTCAAAAGGTATTTCTCCAATATACTCCAAACCTGAGAATACCATTCTTACAACCCAGAAAAAGATTATATCATATCCTGTTACTAATACATCTGTAGGATAAAAATACTTTAACTCTTCAGTATTCTCTGGCCAGCCTAATGTTGAGAAAGGCCATAATGCAGATGAAAACCATGTGTCAAGAGTATCTGGATCTTGAACAATATTTGTGCTTCCACAGCTACATTTTTCTGGTTTTTCTCTTGAAACTATAACTTCATTACAATCTTGACAATAATATACTGGAAGTCTATGCCCCCACCACAACTGTCTTGAAATGCACCAGTCTCTTATATTTTCTAACCAGTGTAAATATATCTTTCCAAACCTATCAGGTATGAATTTGAGTTTTTCCTCTTTTAGTGCTTTAATTGCAGGCTCAGCTAAAGGTTGCATTTTAACGAACCATTGCTTTGATATAATTGGTTCTACAATAGTATTACATCTTTCACAATGACCTACATTATTAGTGTGATCTTTTATTTCTACTAAATATCCTTGCTCCTCTAAGTCTTTTACTATTGCTTTTCTAGCTTCATATCTTTCAAGACCTTGGTACTTTCCGCCATTCTCATTGATATGCCCATGGTCATCCATTATTTTAAGTTGACCAAGATTGTGTCTTGCTCCAACTTCAAAATCATTAGGATCATGAGAAGGTGTTATTTTAACTGCACCTGTTCCAAACTCCCTTTCAACGTATTCATCAGCAATTATTGGTATTTCTTTATTTACTAATGGAAGAATCAATGTTTTACCTACTAAATTACTATATCTTTCATCTTCTGGGTGTACTGCTACCGCTAAGTCACCTAGCATAGTTTCTGGTCTTGTTGTAGCTATAACAATATATTCTTCACTATCTTTAACAGGATATTTAATATGCCAAAGCTTTCCTTGTGATTCCTCATGCTCAACTTCTGCATCAGAAAGGGCAGTTCCACAACTAGGACACCAGTTGATTATCCTATCTCCTCTATATATTAAACCCTTATAATAAAGTCTTATAAAGGCCTCTTCAACAGCCTTGCTTAGTCCTTCATCTAAAGTAAATCTTTCTTTTGACCAATCACAGGAAACTCCAAGCTTTCTTAACTGATTTCTAATATTTCCTCCATATTTCTCTGTCCAATCCCAAGCTTCTTCTAGGAATTTTTCTCTTCCTAGCTCGTATTTGCTCTTTCCGTCAGATTCTATTTTAGCAACTACTTTTGCCTCTGTAGATATACTTGCATGGTCTGTTCCTGGAAGCCAAAGAGCCTCATAACCCTCCATTCTCTTCCATCTAATAAGAATATCTTGTATTGCACCATTTAAAGCATGACCCATATGAAGATTACCAGTAACATTTGGTGGTGGCATCATTATTGTAAATGGTTTTTTCTCCTTATTTACATCTGCTCTAAAATGCCCTTTTTCATTCCAATATTCATAAATTCTTTCTTCAAAATCCTTTGGATTATAAGTTTTAGCTAAACTTTCGCTCATACGAAAACCTCCTTTTGTAAATCTGTATCATTAATTTTATGAATAATCTATTTCCCGAAAATCATTAATATAGTTGCAGTAATAGTTAAGCCTAAGCCAATTAATTTAGTTACTAGCAATGACTCTAATGTAGTTATTTTCCCTTGCTTAGATAATATGTCTGCACCAAATATAAAGACTGTCCCTGCAATTAAAAATGCTACCCCTAATTTAAACATCATACACATCACATCCTTGGCAAAATAAAAAACCCTTCGTCATATATATAAGGACGAAGGGCCGTAATCGCGGTACCACCTTATTTCCAGATAAGAAAAACATCTGGCTCTCATTAGAATAACGGTCTTAACCGTTCAAGCTTACTATATTTTCAGCTTGAAAGCTCAGAAGCTACCTTCAGTAAACATTGCCCAGTAAAGTCTTTCAGCCTATGGACTATACTCTCTTTATAGGTTATCTACCTACTCCTCTTCTTCAACGCAATAGATTTATTGATTTTAATTATTTCTATAATATATAACAAAACAAAATTTGTCAATATGATTTAATATTTTTGTTATCCTTTCTCACTTTTTTAAAACCAATAAGATAGTTGATAAAAGCTGTTAAGGTAAGTAGAACAGCAACTAATACAAGAATGAAGTTTATTGTCTCAGGAAATTTAAATGCTATTGATAATATAGCCACATAAAAGGCTATCGTTGCAATCTTACCATATTTATTAGCAGGAATAACTGTTTTATCAACAAAGCAATAAAGAAAGAAGCCTCCTATTATCATTAGTATCTCCTTTATTCCTACTACTATTATTACCCATATAGGTAAATAAGCTCTACTAGTAAAGCATATTAATACAGTTAATTGCATAAGCTTATCTGCTAATGGGTCCATTGCAACACCCCATTTTGTTATCATATTATAAGTTCTTGCAATATAACCATCTAATACGTCTGTAATACCAGCCAAAGCAAACACAAGAGCAGCATATAATACACTGTTTTCCATTGATGAATAAAAAATAATTACGAAAATAGGAATAAGAAAAAACCTTATGGTCGTTAAAATGTTAGGTATGTTCATATGTCACCTCTTTAATGATATTTTTATAGGATTAAACTATATAAATATTAAAAGACTCTATATTATATTATATTTTTCTCTTGAGTTTTTGGAACAATATTAGTAATTGCAACGCATTACATGTACTATTAGGTTTTCATACTTATTACTATTCTATTCAATAATATGAAAATCCTGCTATTTAAAATAATTTCTAAAGCTTTTTATGCTTTAAAATATGTTTTCAAGTTAGATTTTCATTTTGTAACCTTTCCTTAGATATTGAATATTATAAAATTAAGGTATTTAATTTTTAGGAGGGGTAAGATGCCAAAACTAAAATTTATTTCAATAGTTTTACTTATAATAATATTAGCGTCAACATTTTTAATGGGCTGCGAAAAGAATGATACTAAGACCTTGAAGTTAATTGAAGTAACTCACTCAGTTTTCTATGCACCTCAATATGTAGCAATCACTAAAGGCTTCTTCGAAGAAGAAGGTTTAAAAATTGAGCTCATAAATGGCAAAGGTGCGGACAAATGTATGACAGCAATACTTAGTGGTGAGGCTGATATTGGATTTATGGGACCAGAAGCAACAATATATGTCTATAATCAAAACAAAGAGGATTATGCTGTCAACTTCGCACAATTAACACAAAAGGATGGTTCTTTTTTAGTTGGTAGAGAAGAAGATCCAAACTTTACTTTTGATAAATTAAAAGGAAAATCATTGCTAGGAGGGCGTAAAGGCGGTATGCCTGAAATGACTCTTGAATATGTACTTAAAAAACACGGACTACAACCAGGAGTAGATTTGGAAGTACGTACCGACATACAATTTGACATGATGGCAGGTGCTTTTACTGGTGGAGAGGGTGATTATGTAACACTATTTGAGCCAGTAGCTTCTCAATTAGAAAAGGAAGGAAGGGGCTATATAGTTGCATCTATTGGTAAAGAAGGTGGATATATCCCGTATACTTGCTATAGTGCTAAGAAAAGCTATATAGACAAGAACCCCGAAATAATTCAAAGCTTTACAAATGCTATTTATAAAGGTATGCTTTGGGTTCATTCTCATTCAGTAGAAGAAATTGCAGATGCTTTACAGCCTCATTTTATTGAAACAGAAAGAGAAATATTGATAAAACTAGTGGAAAGATATAAAGAGCAAGACACTTGGAAACCAGACCCTGTGCTAACAGAAGAAGGTCTAAATCATATGATGGATATTATGGAGTTAGCAGGGGAACTAGATCAAAGAGCAGATTATAATAAAGTAGTAACTACTGAATTTGCGAAGAAGGCTATGGAAAATATAAAATAGATGAAAGCCTCGGCTATGCCGGGGCTTACTCATGCAAATATATATCCGCCTTGTTTTGCAACTGTTTGGCTAATTCTTCTGCTGTCTTTTCACCGTTGAAAAATGGCTGAATTTCTTCATATATTATCCCTTCGAAAGGATCTGATACTGAAGGCTTATTTAGATTGCCTATTATCTTGTTAAGTCTTTCAACATCTTCTTCTGTTACAAAAAATAGACCCTGTTTTTCCATATAGGCTTTATTTTTTTCTTGTTCTTTAAATACTAATTCATCTAGTTGTCTTTTACTTGCATTGTTATTAATGCGAAAACTTTTTTGGAATATATAGCTATCAATAGTTTGCATCTCTTCTGTTATCATAAATTTGATAAATTCCCAGACCAGCTCTTGATGCTTGGAATTAGCATTTATAGCTAAAAAACTGCTACCATATTCTCTGTTACCTGTATACTCTCCCTTAGGCACTGGTATTGCATTAAAACCATTAAATACAGCTCCAATGCTGTTTATATAATGATATGCATGGGTTTGGCCTGTATATATTGCAATGTTTTTTAAATCTTCATTATTATGCTTGTCATTGGCTATATCAATCCACTGTAAGTCTGGATGCATTACATTATCTTCTTTTATGGCTTTAAACAGTTCTAAGGTTTCGATAAACTCTTCGCTATCAAATCTTGCCTCTTTTTTATCCCAGTCTATATAATAATCCAAATCACTGAGAACAATCCAATCAAACAGCATATAATCATCAATTTTAGGCAGCACATATATCTGTTCTGTGCTATTTTCATTTAGTTTTTTTGAAAGAGCATATATATCCTTCCAAATTAGATCCTCACCTACAGTTACTCCTTTTTCATCTAGTAATTTCTGATTTAGTACAAAGCTATAAAACATGTAGTAGTCTATAGGCATAGTATACAATTTTTCCTTGTATCTTAAGTTGTCGATCATATGTGTATTATACTCTTCTATATTAAATTCACTATCCTTTTCCATTATCTCATCAAGGTTTACTAGCATGCCTTTTTCTATATATGTTCTTATTGGCTCCCATCCCCGAAAATATAAGATATCTGGCCCCTTGCCTGCTATTAGCTCTGCATTTAGCTTATCATTATATTGAGCCCCATCAAGGTCAGGATATAAATTAACTGTAACCTTTACATCAGGATTTAATTCTCCAAATTTCCTCGCTGCTCTAGTTAATTGATTGCCGTAGTCTTGAGTTACTTCAACAACTACTTCGGTCCTTTCTTCTTTAGCCTCTTCATCTTCTTTTATTTCAGGGGCTGATGTTGTATATTTAATTAGCTTGTAACTTCCCCCTGCATCTGCTGTTATGTATACTTCTTCACTATCATCAACTACAAAATCAAATATAAATTCTATGTCTGACAATTCGCCTGTATTTAACAATCTATTTGTCATATTTCCCTTTGAGTCATACTTCACTATCCAGCCTGTGCTTATTCCATATAGACTCTTAGTGTTTTTGTTGTAGTATATGCTTCGTGGCAGCTCATTATAGTCGTATTCCTTGCTTAATATTATCTTATAATTACTTGTGTTTATCTTATCTAGAACTCTTTCCTCTATGTTTTTGCGTATTGCTAATAGATTGTCTTCTTCGTCTATATCTATATCTGTGTATAGTGTTGAATCTAGTATTTTTTTAGAATTGAATTTACTATCAAATACTTCTATCTTTCCACCTAGCTTTAAGGCATAAATATTGCCCTTGCTGTCTATTCTTATCTTTTTTGTGATTTCTTCCGTCGACCTTGCTGTAGTGTCAGTTAGCTCACCTATTGCATTGTTTTCAGTAATTGAGCTAGATTCATTGTCATAGGAAAAGAGCTTTTTAATTATCTTTACTATGTCTTTTTTCTCATTTGTCTCTGACATTTCTGACAGTATGTACATATTATTGTTGCTGTCAATAGTGAAAATATTTGCCCTTCCATCAAAGCCAATGTTTATCTCTTTTTTCACCTCTATATTTTCATCTAGAACTACATATTTTCTACTATCCCCTGCAATGTATGCTACTAGCTCATTATTTTTATTTAGACCTATGTTTGTTATATGCTCTGCTTCTAATACATCATTTAATATGATTTCTCTATATGTTGCTTCGGTATTCTTATTTACACCTGCTGTCTTATTCTCTGTAGTACACCCATAAAGTGTAACTATTAGTAAAAGTGCTAATAAAATAATTATTACTTTTTGGGGTTTCATTTTACTCCTCCTTAAGATATTATTTGGAGCTTGCCATGTTCGGCCAAGGGGACAGGAATCTTGGCACAATAAAACGGTTGGGACTTTGGAAGCAAGAAGAACCGTCCCTACTGTTTGCTGCTTCTACTGCTTTACCAAGTTATGTCCTGTCTCATTGTCAAATAAATGCAGCTTATCTGTCTTGAAGGATATGTTTATTGTGTTATCAGCTTTAATATTTATGTTAGATTGAGTTTTTATAATGATGTTGTTGTTATAAAGTTTACTGTGAATTAACATTTCGTCTCCCATAAGCTCAGACACATCTACATTTATTTCAAAGCTTTCTGGTATTTTTTCTGATATTATTATGTTTTCAGGTCTTATTCCAATCCTAACGGATTGAGGTTTTATGCCTTTAAGCTTCAGCATTTCCCTATACTTGTCTGGTATATTCATTTTATGCCCGTATAGGGAAATCAAATATTCATCATGTTCCATAATTAGCTCTGCATCAAATAAATTCATTTCTGGTGTCCCTATAAATGTTGCAACAAACTCATTTGATGGATTATTATATACTTCCTGTGGTGAAGCTATTTGTTGAACAAATCCGTCCTTCATTATCACTATCCTGTCGCCTAATGTCATGGCTTCAGTCTGATCGTGGGTTACATATATAAATGTGGTTTGTAGTCTTTTATGCAATTTAATTATTTCTGTCCTCATTCCATTTCTAAGCTTAGCGTCTAGATTTGAAAGTGGCTCATCCATTAAGAATACCTTAGGATTTCTCACTATTGCTCTACCTATGGCAACTCTTTGTCTCTGTCCCCCAGACAATGCACGAGGCTTTCTTTGTAACAGCTCTTCTATATCTAATATTTTTGCAGCATTTTTAACTCTGTCATTGATTTCAGCTTTATTCATTTTTCTTATTTTCAGTCCAAATGCCATATTGTCATAAACAGTCATATGGGGATATAGTGCATAGTTTTGAAACACCATTGCAATATCTCTGTCCTTTGGCAAAACATCGTTAACTAGCTTATCATCAATATACAATTCTCCCGAGCTTATTTCCTCTAATCCCGCCACCATTCTCAAAGTAGTGGTTTTGCCACAGCCAGAAGGCCCTACTAAAACTATAAATTCTTTATCCTGTATTTCTAGATTGAAGCCCTTTACAGCAACTACTTCTTTATCATATAATTTGCATATGTCTTTAAATGTAATAGATGCCAAGTGACTACCCCCTTTTAGTTATCTATGCTCCTTTAGTGCTATTTTGTATTCCCTCGAAACCACCAAAGAATAGTCTTAAATATTCTCCTTGTTGATAAAAATATACAATAACAAAGCTAATCCATATAAAAAGTAAATCTACCATTGAAATCATAACCGGTAATCCTAGTAAGTATATAAACATAACAGACAGCCAAACTGAAACTATCACACAAATTCCAGTACTAAGCAACACATTTATACTCTCTTTGATTTTGCTTGATTTCTTTCCTTTTATAGATGCTAAGCATAATATTTCAAATATTAAACCTATCCAAAATACTATAGTGCTAAGCTTCTGCAAAAAACCATATACTTTAATTTCATAAATAGGATGAGCATAATTATAATTAAAAAATTCAGTTATATACTTTGTCGCCACACTTAAAATTTGTGTGATGCTAGCAGGATTATCAGGAATCTTATCTGGTGCTACATAGAGTCTAAATGAGGATTTTTTCCAGATAAATAAACCTAAAACTAATGCTCCAGCTATAGCTAATATCCCTTTTATATATACTTTTTTCCCATTCTTTATCATGGCAAAAAAGTAGTTATCCTCTAATCTGTTTCTCGAATAAGACACAATGTATTTAATAATATCTATAATCAATCTAATAAGCACATATAAGCAATATACTCCTAATACAAATAATAAAATATCGTACTTCTGCCTTTGCTGACTGCCTACTATATTTAAATCTTCAATTAAAAAATCATTATAACCCTTCCCTATCAAAGCTATTTTGTCTTTTATAACGTCAATGTCTAAGTTGCTTCCCTCATTCTTATACTCAACATTCCCTATGTAAGTTTCAGTTAAGTCATCCATAGTATTTAGCGGTATATAAATACGTGAGCTTCCTATATCAATTAGTTTTTCTATTGCTGCTCTCCCTGTAGAGATTATTCCAATTATCTCAAATTTTCTATTATATACCTCAATCTCTAATCCTAAGACCTCTTTACTGCCAAATAAGCTTTCTGCTACTGTATCTTCAATTACTACAACATTTCTTTTTAGCCTATTGTCATTTTCGTCTATAAAAGAGCCTTCTATTAGCTTAACTCTGTTAAACTCATTAAAGTTTCCTAATACTCCATATATTTGAGTCTGTCTAATCCCTCGAGCTGAAGACACTGCTGAAACTTTGAATGCATAGTATGTAGCCATGTCTGGTGATATAATTCTATTTAGCTTACTTATTTGGTCAACATTAAATCCCCTTTCAGCAGGTAGCTTCTCTTTTAATCTGATTGCCAGCTTTTCATAGCCTACGCTGCTATTTAAATCTTGTATATATAAATATATTGATTGGCTTAAAAATAATAAAAGGATGAATAAAAATATAAACATATGTCTTTTCTCAAATCTAAATTTCATATCACCTTCCTCCCTATGTTATTCTATCGTAACTAGACTGCCCTCAGATATAGGTTTGCTGCTTCTTACAATTATACGTTCACCACCCATTAGTCCTGAAAAAATACCTACATTGTTATTGTCAGAATCACCCTCTGTGACGCCATTTCTAACAACATAATACTCTTTTCCTAATGGTCCTTGCCTTTCTTCAAGAATAAAAACAAATTTCCCTTTTTCATCTGTTCTTAAAGCCTGCCTAGGCACAAGGTATTTATATGAGCCTATAGGTTTTTTCATATAAAACTCAACTATTTCTCCACCCTTAAGGTTATGGTCTTCAAGTCCTACTGTCACTAGTTTTTTGTCCGTATTTTCAGCATCTTTTATAGATTTTATTTCCCCCTTTAATGCGCCGCTGTTTCCACTTTTCAATAATACTTGAACACTATCTCCAGCCTCTAAGTATTGACTCTCCTCATTGTTTACCGTAACGGTGGCTTCAAACCCTTTATCTGGGCTGTCTAAAATATATAATGGCTTTGAATTATTTGTAATCATTCCCTCTTTAAAGTTGATTTCTTTAATTGTTCCATCACTTGTGGCGATTACAGTACAGTTTTTAATCATCTTTTTAAGCTCTTCAATTTCTATTTCAGCACTTGATATATCAAGCTTCATAAGCTCTATTTCTCTTTCCCTATTTTCTTTTTCTCTCTCTGACTTCTCTAATTGCTTTTCTAAGTCATTGTTAGCATTTTCAAGTTTAAGTTTTGCTAGGTCAAGTTGACTAATAGCGTTGTCTAGTTCTTTTTTAGCGATAGCCCCTTCATTATATAATTGTTCTTTTACTTTAACTTCTTCTTCTATTTTTGAAAGTTCAGTTTCTGCTTCTTTTATTTTTTGTTCATATGTATATAGTACGTCTTCTACATTTCCTGCTATAGACTTGTCATATTGAAGTTTTAATCTTTTAAGAGCAATTTCTTTTTTTACTAGGTCAAGCTCTAAAGGCTCTTTATCTAAAACTAATATAGTATCTCCCGGGACTATCACATCACCCAAAGAAGCTTTTACTTCTTTAACCGTTGCAGAAAAATCAATATAATGCTCTACCCTTTTTACAGCATTTACTATACCATCTGTGGCTATTTCTACAATTAAACTTCCTGATTTTGCATCCATAGTGCTAACCTTTGGAAGGGTTAAATTGCGAATGCTTTTTGAAGTAAATGTGAGTATTACAATTATTACAAGAAAAATTTGACCTGCTTTAAGTATTTTTTTCTTTCTTATATCGATTTTTTTAGTATCTTCCACTATAATTAGCCCCCCTTATTTCTTAATTGTAGAATTAGATATGCCCTCGATTAGATAATTTTGTCCATATAAGAATACCAAAAGAGCAGGTATCATATATATAACACTGGCTGCAAAGGCAATACCTAGTTCAGAATTATTTATTACAGAAAGATATATGGATAATGGATGTTTATTTGTATCCTTTAAAAATATCAATGGCTGTTCAACCATATTCCAATTGTCTATAAATGATAATATGGCCAGTGAAGCTACTCCTCCCTTTGACTGTGGAAGAATAACCTTAAAGAAAATCTGTGCCAATGAGCATCCATCAACCATTGCTGCCTCAATATATTCATTTGGAATTGATATCATAAATTGTCTCAAGAGAAAGACTCCAAATGCCCCAAAGATTCCAGGAAGTATTATAGACATGTAATTGTCTAAAATACCTAGCTTGTCTAATACTAAATAATTTGGTACGAGAGTAACCTGAAATGGCATCATCATAATTATAATATATATAAAAAAAAGCGTATCTCTTCCTCTAAACTTTATTTTAGCAAATACAAATGCAGCTGCTGATGATATTATTGTCTGGAAGATCACTATAGGAAGTACTAGAAAAACGGAATTCCAAAACATTCTTAAAAACTTTGATTTTCCTACTAAAACTTCATAGTACTGTTCAAACACAATACTATCCGGAATCAATTTAACGCTTCTAAATTTTTCTTTTTCCTCCTTAGTAGCCTCTCCTGTAAAGACTCCATGGCTTTCCATAATTTCAGAGTTTCTCATAAAGGAATTAGTAACTGTCACTATAAGAGGCAAAAGTATCAACAAAGCAAATGCAATTAAGAATATAGTGACTGCTAGTTTTTTATTTTTCCTCATGCATATCCCCCCTCGCTAGCCTTCGATATATCTTTCTATTCTTTTTTGAATCCTAAATACTATAAATATGACTAAATACAATACTACAGCCATCAATACTGCTGATGTGACCAGCTTATGGTAATCAAGCTTGCTGAACATATTGTTGAGATAGTGTTGAAGCATATATATACTTTCATGTGGATAACTTCCTGATAAAAGATATACTTCCTTAAATACCTTAAAGGAGTTGATTATGGATATAATTATTACGAAAAAAGTAGTAGGCATTAAATAAACTGTGGTTATATTGAAAAACTTAGTTAGAGTTCCAGCTCCATCTATATCTGCAGCTTCATAGTATTCTTTAGGTATGCCTTGAAGTCCCGCTAAAAATAATATCATGTTATATCCAAGGTTTTTCCATACATATATTATGATCACTACAACCATGGCAAAAGATGAATTTAGCCAATCCGTAGGATTTAAACTGAATACACCCAAAATTTTATTTATAACACCACGATAATCAAATATATATTCAAAAAATAATATAATAGATGCCACTGGCACAACTAATGGTACTATAAAAGAAGTCCTTAGTGTAGATTTAAAATGTATTTTTTGATTTAACAATATTGCCAATATTAAAGACAATATTATTACCAATGGTACGCTGATTCCTGTAAATACAGCAGTGTTTAGCAGTGCTTTCCTATATACTCCATTGTTTATTAAATCAATGTAATTTTTGAACGCTACAAAACTTCCATTTACAGGCTTGTCAAAGAAAGAAAATACTACCATCCATGTGAATGGTGCCACATAAAACACCAATATGCCAATTATACTTGGTGCAATAAGTAGCAAAGCTACAATCTTATCTTTAATGCTAAATCTAGAAAGCACGGTATGTTCCCCCTTTCTACTGCAATTCATAATTGAAAAGCGAGATTCTTCGTCCTATTCATGCAAATATATATCAGCCTTATTTTGCAGTTGTTCAGCTACTTCCTCTGCTGATTTTTCACCACTTAAAAATCTATTAACCTCTTCTTGTATTACATCATATATAGGTTCTGATGTTTTAGGCTTGTTTAAATTGCCTATTATCCTGTTAAGTTCATCTATATCTTCTTCATTTGCAAAATAACTTTTATCCTTTTCCATTTGGTCTGGGTACTTGTTTTGATACTCGAACATCCCATCAATTTGTTTTTGGCTTGCATTATTATTAATACGGAAAGTTCCTTGTATTATCCTATCATCAAAAGTTTGAGCTTCCTCTGTTATTATAAATTTTATAAATTCCCATACCTCTTCTTTGTGCTGAGAATTAGAATTTATGGCTAAATAATCGCTATAATATAACCTGTCACCTGTATACTCTCCCTTAGGTGCTGATACGGCAGTAAAGCCATCATAGAAAGACCCTAGACCCTGTATATAGGCATACGAATGGGTTTGCCCTAGATATATTGCTATATTGCTTAAATCTTTTATTTCGCCATAGTTAGTTGCATTCATTATCTCATACCATAACAAATCTGGATGCATTATATTGTCTTCTTTTATGGACTTCATTAGTTCTAAGGCTTCAATAAATTCTTCTGTATTGAATTTAGCCTCTTTTTTATCCAAATCCAAGTAATGGTCTATATCCTGCATTAATATAAGTTCATTTAGGCTCCAATCATCCATTTTAGGTAAAACGTATATTTGTTCATTACTATTTTCATTTAATTTTTCTGAAAGAGCGTATACATCCTTCCATGTTAGATTATCATCTAGAGTTATTCCCTTTTCTTCTAGTAGTTTTTCATTTAGTACAAAGGTATAAAATTGGTAGTAGTTTATAGGCATAGTATATAATTCATCATTATACCTTGAATTGTCAATAATATGTGTGTTGTAACCTTCAATATTAAATTCATTATCTTTTTCTATGACCTCATCTAGGTTAACTAATATACCTTTTTCTATGTATGTTCTTATAAAGTTCCATGGACGTAGATATAAAATATCTGGTCCCTTTCCTGCCATTATTTCTGTATTTAGCTTATCACTATACTGATATTCATCAAGGTCAGGATACAAATTAACTGTAACCTTTATATCAGGATTAATTTCCCCAAATCTCTTTGCTGCCTTAGTAAATAGATTGTCATAGTCTCTAGTTAATTCTACAATTATTTCGGTCTTTTCATCTTCGACTCCTGTATTTGCCACCGTTTCAGAATTTGATTCTATATATTTGATTAGCTTGTAGCCATCCTGACTATCTGCTGTTAAATATATTTCTTCACTATTATCCACCATAAAATCAAGTATCATATCTATGTCTGATAATTCTCCAGTGTTTAAAATTCTACTTGTTAAATCTCCCTTTGAATCATATTTTGCTACCCATCCTGCATTTATTCCATACAGGTTCTTAGTGTTTTTGTTATAGTAGATTTTATTTGGTCCATCTGTGTAGCTATACTCTTTGCTCCATATTGTTTTATAGCTGTTTGTGTCTATTTTGTCTAGTTTATTTTCATCTCTACCATATTTTAGCGCTAAAAGATTGTCTTCCTCATCCATTTCTATGTCCCAATATGGTGTTGAATCTAATACTTTTTTTATATTTAAGTTGCTGTCAAAGACTTCTATGCTTCCGCCTAGCTTTAGAGCATATATGTTGCCTTTACTATCTACTTTTATTTTTCTCGTAGTATCTTCTATTGACCTTGCTGCAGTATCATTTAATTGTCCTATTACATTATCTTCAGTAATAGAATCGGACTCATTATCATAAAAAAGAAGCTTTTTACTTATTGACGTTATTTCTCTATTCTCATTTAACTCTGGTTTATCTGCTAGTATGTACATATTATTGTTTTTATCAAAAGTGAAAATATTTGGTCTTCCACTAAAGTCAGTATTTATCTCCTTATTTACATCTCCGTTTTCATCTAGTACTACATACTTTCTACTATCCTTACCAATAATAGATAGGACTAGATCGTTATTATTATTTAAGCACACGTCTAGTATATTCTCCACTTCTAATGCTTCACTTAATATAACTTCTTTATATGTTTTGATATCCTTAGCTACATCTGTGGTCTTATTCTCTTTAGTACACCCATAGAATACAAACATGAGTGAAAGTGTTAGCAAAATAATTAATACTTTTTTATATCCCATTTTTTCTCCCCCTTATTATAATTTGCATAGTGTGAAATATAGAGATATCTTAAAGCAAATTATATCAGTTAGTCTTTGCCAAATATGACCTAGATGTTTCCAAGTTGTTAAATATATTTCGCAAAAGCGTCCGAAACAATCGGGTTAGGCATTTCGCAGTCAAGCAACACAAATTTATTTGTTCGCTACCGCTCACATAAATTTGGTGCTTGGTGCGTTTGACCTACCATCGATTCTTTCGGAAAAGCGTCCGAAACAATCGGGTTAGGTCATAAAAAAATAGATGAGGACTTTTAGCTCCTCATCTATATTAATTGGTCACTATGGGTAGTTCTATTGTAAAACTAATTGTATCTACATCTAAATTATAATTTATTTTACCATTATTTTTTTCAATTAATTCTTTACATATATATAGCCCTAGTCCAGAGCTAGCTTGTTTTTGATTGCCATGATTATATTTTACAAATGGTTCAAATAAGGTAATTTTTATTCCCTCTGGTATAGGTAATGTCTTGTTTTCTAGTGTTATATATGCATGGTTATCTAAATAAACTCTAATTTTTATTTGTCCATTTACACTATATTTTATAGCATTGTCAATAAGATTTAAAATAACTGCCCGTATTTCTTCTTCACTTCCAAAGATTATCATACTTTTGTTTTCTAAATTAAGTTCTATCTTTCCTCTATTATATATTACTTCATATTCTTTAATTATTTTGCCTATCAGTTCATTTAAGTCAAAGTATTCCTTATGTTCATTTTTTATTTCTTTACCTTTAGCTACAATTAACATGTTTTGAACCATTTTACTCATTCTATCAGCTTCTGTTATTATCCTTTCATATGCTCTATCTTTTGTTTTATCATCTATCTTACCCTGACTTAATAACTGTGCATATCCTGTAATTGAAGTAATTGGAGTTTTCATCTCATGTGTTGCATAGTTGAAAAAGTTCCTAGTGGATTTCTCCAGTCTCTCTGTTTTAATTTTCTCCTGTTGTAAATATTCCATTTGTGATACTATTTGATCCTGCATTTTATTGAAATGGTGAATGATGATAGCCACTTCGTCATTACTTTTTGCTTCTAATCTATTAGAAAATTCCCCTTCACCTATAGACCTTATTCCTTTTAGCAATGTATTGAGTGAATTAGTTGACCTTTTTAGCCAAATAAAGTTTACTAATATCATTATAATAAATAAAATAGATTGAATGACTAATATTCTTGCCATCAAATCTTTATAGTTATTATATTGAGCTAAATAATCCTTTTGGAATACGAATATACCTATGTATTTATTCTTTATATATACTGGATATGAGTAGGTAGCAAAATATCTATTATCCCCATTGTGAATATATAGTAGTGACGATTTCTTGCCACTATCTTCTATAATTTTATCCATGCTCTTTTTATCAATGAGCTCACCTGCAAACTGTATATAATCATCACTATCATACATTATTGATAAATATATGTCGTATTGGAGATTTTCCTTATTCATAATTGACCACAAATTACTTCTATTATATAAAGTTATATCTCCCTGTGGATTTAGTATTTGTCTTTCAAGTCCATAATGTATTATTGACATAATTCTCTTCATGTCATTTAAAATGGAGGTTTGTAAATTACCCTCAAATATCTGCCATATTGTAAGGTTTATTATTATTAAGATTATGAAGCTAATTAAAATTATTCCAGTGGTTATCTTACCTCTAATAGTATTTAACATCATTCTACCTCATTACATAGCCTTTCCCAAATACAGTCTCTATAATGGTGGGTGTTTCTAGTTTAGCTCTAATCCTTCTAATATGAACGTCAACTGTTCTAGAATCTCCATAATAATCATATCCCCATACACCATCTAAAAGTTCAGCTCTAGTAAATACCCTATTTCTATTTTTCAATAGAAAGAAAAACAAGGCAGATTCTTGTCTCTTTAATTGAATATCCTCTCCATTTTTAAATACTCGTTCACCAAGCAAATCTACTTCTATACCTTCCCCTAGTTCAATAAACTCTTCTGATAAAATTTGTTTTTCTTTTTCAATACTTCTAAATAATGCTTTTACTCTAGCTATTACTTCCTTAATCTCAAATGGCTTAATTATGTAGTCATCTGCTCCCAACTCTAACCCTATAATTTTATCAAAAATACTATCCCTAGCCGTAATCATAATAACTAAATGGTCTTTAGATATTTGCTTACAGATTTCAAAACCGTCTATATCAGGAAGCATTAAATCTAAGAGTACCAAATCAGGTTTAAATACCTTTATCCTTTCCAATGCAGTTTTACCATCAAAAAAACTTTCCACCTCATATCCTTCATTTATTAAAGTTATTGTCAAGATATCATTAATTGAGTATTCATCTTCGACTACTAAAATCTTTTTAGTCATTTTTGTCCCCCCCATTTCCCTAGTTTGGTTTCAGACTCCTATTTGGACGGAGATATATTAATTCTCTGGTAAATAACGCTTTTAGTAACAGGGATACCATCTATCATTTTCTTTATTTCCCTAGTGGAAAATATTTCATTTCCAGACTCATTAACTAATACATTTATTTCTGGATAAATTTGTTGTGATTTTTCTTGAAACTCTTCATCATGAACTAGGAGAGGTTCAGTATAATTATAGTAATATATCCTTCTCCTAGTTAATTCAATATAGTCACTAAACATATCAAAACTTTCTTCTATAAAGATATTATTTCCTAAGTATTTCATGTATAGGTTTTCATCATTAGGTTTATTAAATAAATCAGAGCTTTCTTTTATAACGACTCCATCCCCTAAGTCTTCCATATGTAAGTTTTTATCAATAGGTTTATTAAATAAATGAACATATCGCTTAGTCGCAAAATTATAACTTGTAACAGCAGATGTCCCCATTAAATTCCAGTCATCTTTATTTCCTAATCTAACATCATGGAAAAGGATTAACTCATAACCATTCTTCATAATTCCCCTTATCCTGCTTATATCTTCATCTATTCCTAAATCAATATATTCTTCTAAGGTATAATAACCACCTTTAAGAAGGACTTTATATATCTTAAAATCTTTTTGATCTATCCAAATTAATGATCTTAGCTCAAAAACATAGCATATTTCACCATAACTATTGTTGTTATTTTTATAGAACATTTGCCCAACTAAATCATATAAGAAAACATTTGTTATGTCCCCATTGGAGGATATTTCATTTATAACTAAGTATCTATTACTTCCAGACACATAAGATATTTCATATTGGTTTTCCTTTTCGTCTTCTCCTAGTTCATTAATTATTCTAGACAATTCACGGATTAGAGTTGGTTTATTTCTTATAGTGTAATCTATGATGTAAACCTGATCCTCCTTAAATCCAACATTGTTAAACCCTGGTTTGGAGTCTATGTCTTCCTTCAATGTTTCCGTTAATTTATTATTGTTATCTAATTTATATAAATATTTTCTACCAATACGATCATTACCATGGCCTTTTTTTAGATATCCATATATTTCTTCCCGATGATAGAAGGCTGGGTAAAAACAATCGTTGCCATCTATATCCAGATATACTTGTCCAAAAATAGAAGAATCTATAGGGGTTTCCTTTTCTAATCCTACATTTTCTTCTATTATTATTCTTCTATAGTCTTGTTTTTCACAACTTAGTAGAAAAATCAGACTAAAAATGAATACAAAAAAAATTATTCGTTTTTTCATAGTTTATTCTCCAAATCTTTATCTTAAAAATTTTTAATCAAAACCCTTGTTAATTTTTTTATCTTATTATTTATTTTAACAAAAAAGGCAACATTTGTCCAAAGTAAAAGCTTAGAAGCTCTGAAGAGTATACTTTTTCATCCTTTCCTTTTATTGTGGCTAAACATGTAACTAAATACACATATTTGCATATGCTCATTTTGTTTTTTTGCCAAAAACATTAATTTAAGACTGCTATTTGAATTCTGTAATTGTATTGAGTTAATCCGTTATTTCTAATTAAGGAATAATATGGTATACTTATTATGTATAGAAGTCTTAATTCAATTATGGAGGGGACCTAATGAATATTGATTTAGTGAAGCAAAGGATTTCAAATAAAAAATCCCTCAGATTTTTGCTAGCAATATTAATAGTAATTTTACTTTTCTTATATCTAAAATACTTCTTCACTACTGGAGTCTTTTATGATGATGCTTTTCTTAAAAAACAAGGTGAATATCCCAATATACAATATATCGGTAAAGCAAAACAAGGTATAATTCAAATTTCTGTCAAAGCCTTAACCAATAAACAAGATAGCATAGATGTAAATTTTAGATTGCCAAATGATATTAACAAGCAATACAATGTAAGCTTTAAAGACGTTGATTATTGGGGATACAGTAATTTGAATATCAAAGATGAAAATGGTAACACTGTCTTTCATGGGCAATATATAAAAGATAGCCCATTTCTGTTTGATGAAAATGGTACGCCATTTTGGGAAGAAGCAGGAATTATAGTAAATAAAGAAATAAATTATAATGAGGACTATAAAATATTCTTAAAAAGTATTGCAGATTTTGCAGCTTTAGCAAATGAAGGCATTCGAGGGGAATTTGGGTATTTAGTGCTAGCCATAATAATATTCGCCTTAACACTAATAGACATAAAATATCCCTTACTTTTCTTTAGTCTCAATCATATGTTCACTGTAAAAGATCCAGAGCCTTCAGATTTTTATATTTCCATGCAACAAATATCATGGGTTGTTATGCCTATAATTGGATTAATCTTATTAATAGTTGCAGTTATTTAATTAATAAATAAATATAGCAATCAATCAAGATATAATGTAAAATAATCTGTGCTTTTGTGAAAAATAATGCCCTTTTCTGGCAGGAATCTAAATAATATAAAAACCAGAAAGGAGCGTTTTTTATGTCAACATTACCACAAGAAATATGCAAAAAGAACCGTCCCTACTGCATACTACAAAACAGAGGTGTGAAAACATCCACACCTCTGCATAATGACTTATTTCGTTGTGCTTATCTAAATTAATAAGGTTTAATGAACATTTGTGTCCAATATGGACTTCCGTTGCTACCTTTATAGTATCCAACTCCGATTTTTGTAAAGTTTTTTGATAAAATATTAGCTCTGTGTCCTTCAGAGTTCATCCAAGCTTTTACTACTGCTTCTGCTGATGGCTGACCCATAGCTATATTTTCCCCCGCAGCAGAGTATTTAATTCCAAACTGCTTCATCATATCAAAAGGACTTCCGTAAGTTGGTGATGTATGACTAAAGTATCCTTTAGTTGCCATGTCTTGTGACTTTATTCGAGCAACTCTTGATAATTCTACATCTAGTTCAAGTGGACTAAGGCCATTCTTTTGTCTTTCTACATTTACCAATCTAACAACTTCTTTTTCAATTGAACTAACATCGCCTAAATTAGATTCTTGTTTATCGTTACTTGGTTGGTCTACTGGTTTTTGTTGTGTATCATTATTTACTGGAGCTTCTTGCTTTGGTGCTTCTGTTTTTGGTGCTTCTGTTTTTGGCGCTTCTGTTTTTGGCGCTTCTGTTTCTACAGGTTTCCCTGTATTAGCAACATCCCCTTTAGTCGTAACCTTAATAACATTTCCATATTTGTTAAGGCAATCACTAAGGTTAAATGTATATGTTCTAGTAGTTGTCCATGTACAATTTTGATTGTTTGATAAATTAACTCTATAGCTTGCGGCATTAGCTATACTAATGTTTGAAAGTACAAATAGTGCTGCTAAAGATGAAACTATTTTAATTTTTGTTGAATTTCTTTTCATAAGTTTACCTCCTTATAACTTTTCTTTTTTTAGATATGATGTTAGGGGAAGTACTTCTAAGATTGACCTTGTTGAAAGTATAACATTAATGACCTGAAGTCTAAAGGCTTAATATTTACAATTAATTGTGAATATTGGACAAGTCCCATATATTTGGAAATAAATATAAGTATAAACTACAAAATGCAATGGGTAATTCAAATAGTTCATATGAGCCTATTACTTCACCTTCAAATATTCTTATCCTTTCGTTTAATAATACATCGTTACACAGTACAGCTTTTCTAATTTTACAATTCTTTGATATATTTACATTATCCCAAATTATACTTCTTTTAATAGAAGTACCTTCTTCAATAATAGTACCTTTTCCTACCCATATATCTTCATTAGTTGTGTCTGATAAATAATAGTTCTTACTGTTTATTAATGTATGAATTTTGTAAGAAATGCATGAATTGAAAATTTCTGTATCAATACTTCTGGCAATACAGCATCAAACTTAAAGCATGCCTGATAAATATTTGTAAGAACATAACATTTGTTATGAAAAAAACATATACAAACTTAAGCATTTTCAATTAAATTATGAATCTCTTTTTGTAACCCCTCTAGCTTTAGATTTAAGTCATTCAATTCTTTTGTTAATGTACTTAAGGTTTTATTTAGATTTCTGCTTACATTGTTAACGTTATTTAGTGAATCATTTATTTTACTTTGAACAATCCAATCGGAAATAAGTCCATCAAAAAAATAATCAGCAAAAGTATCAAAAGAACCTATGTTTATCTTGATATCTGTTGAAATATTTACATCAAGCAGCTCTTTATTAAATATTCTTATTAGTCTTTGAACCTCATTTACTTGCCTTTTCGCATCATCTATTCTAGAATGCTTTGCAGCTGTTGCTAATAATCCTCCTCCGAACATATCCCACTGTCCCCAACTTCTAGCACTTTCTAGGGTATCTGTTAGTTGTTTTAAGGCTTTCATAGCAATATTTCCCGCATTAATTGCCTCATTTATTTCCTTAGCATTCAATTCTAAATCAGTAACTCCATCTAAATTATCTGCTAATTTACGAGAATTTTCGTCAGATTTATTTAATATTAAATACCGTTTTTCTTTAAGTAAGTTTTTATATTCTTCATCTAAACCTAGGTATTTTCTTAGTTCTTCTTCATAGGAGCTGATTTCTTCCTCAATATATTTTATAGAATTACAAGACTCATCATATTTAAGTTTTGCTGCAAGATACTCTTGTCTTTCTTTGTCTAACTGTTCCTCTTTGCTTCTCAATATAGAGTAGAAAAGTCCTGTTAAGCTTAAGGCTTCAAGTTTTTCAACGTCTCTTTTTTCCTTATGTAAGATTCTTACGAACTCCTCATTTTTGCTTTTTAGCATTTCTAATTCCTCTTTAGATCGTTCTAGCATAAGCTTAACTTTCTGTTTTCTTCTTAAATTCTCTTTAACTTCAAAAAGCTTTTTATTTAGATCTAAAAACATTTTCACATCCCTCCCACCTTAGAATTCAAACAACTCTCTAATCTCTTCTTCGCTCATTTTTGAAACAAGTGTTTCACCTGGTTGAATTACTGAATCTATTAATTCTCTTTTTCTTTCCTGAAGCTTGAAGATTTTATCTTCGATTGTTCCTTGTGTTATTAACTTCATTACATGAACTACATTTTTTTGTCCTATTCTGTATGCTCTATCCGTAGCTTGCTCCTCTACAGCAGGATTCCACCATGGGTCAAAATGAATAACCGTATCTGCTCCTGTAAGGTTTAGACCTGTACCTCCTGCCTTTAAAGAAATAAGGAAAACATCTCCACTACCTTTGTTGAAGCTGTCAACTAGCTGTCCCCTTTCCCTTGTCTCTGTTGAGCCATCAAGGTAAAGATATTCTATGCCCTTGCTTTCAAGCATACTTCTTATTATTTGTAGCATACTTGTAAATTGTGAAAACAAAAGTATCCTATGACCGCCATCTATAGTATCGTCAATAATCTCTTCAAGAAGCTGAAGCTTACCACTTTCACCATTAAAGTTTTCAATAAACAAGGATGGATGACAGCAAATTTGTCTAAGCCTTGTTAATCCAGCTAATATCTTTATATGGCTTCTTTCATAGCCTTTATCTTTTATCTCTTCTTCTATTTCGCTCTTTATTTGATTAAGATATGCAAGGTATACCTTTTTCTGCTCTTTAGTCAATTCTGCTACAAGCTTATGCTCTATCTTATCAGGTAGTTCTTTTAGAACTTCCTTTTTAAGTCTTCTTAATATAAACGGTTTTATATATTTACTAAATTCATCTAATGACTTTTTATCATTTTCCTTGATAATAGGTCTTTCAAATTTCTTTGTAAATTTACTATGTGAAAATAAATATCCTGGCATAATAAAATCAAATATTGACCATAGTTCTGTTAGAGAATTCTCTATAGGAGTCCCTGTAAGTGCAAAGTAGTTTTGTGCCTTTATTTCCTTTACTGATTTTGCATTCTGAGACATTGGATTTTTTATATGCTGAGCCTCGTCTAATATACAATACTTAAATGTGATATTTTCATATAGTTCTATATCTCTTCTAATAAGCGGATAAGAAGTAACTATTATATCATAGTTCATTATATCCTCAATATTATTTTGTCTTTCATCTTTATTTCCTGAAATAACTAAAGTATTTAATTCTGGAGTGAACTTTTCAACCTCAGCAGCCCAGTTATATACTAAAGAAGTAGGCGCTACAATGAGGTTTGGAAGCTTATTGCCTTCAATTTTTTCTGACAATATAAAGGTTAGTACCTGAAGAGTTTTACCTAATCCCATATCATCTGCTAATATACCTCCCATTCCATAAGCAGCTAAGGTCTTTAGCCACTTAAAGCCAAATCTTTGATAATCTCTAAGTATATATTCTAACTGTTCTGGTATGTTATAATCTATGTCTCCAGGCTCTCTGATGTTTTGCACTAGTTCCTTAAACAAAAGATTTCTTTTTATATAGCTATTCTCAGATTGCTTAAGCTTTTCATCTAAATATAAAGCTTTAAATTTAGGTATTTGTATAATATCCTTTTCAAAATCCTTCTTTTCTAGCTCTAGATATTCTAGTATTTCAGACATACTTTTTAATTCGTCCATTTCAAGAGGTAGGTATGAGCCATCTTTTAGTTTATAGTATTTTTTCTTTTCTCTTATGGAATTAAAAACATCTATTAACTCAGATTTACTTATACCACTTATGTCAAAGCTAAATTCTAGCATGTCATTTTCAGAATTCAGCCTAACTCCTCCTGAAAACGAAGACAAATCTTTTATTTTTACATTTTTAAAAGCATCAGAGTAAAATACTTCTGCCTTTTCCTGAAGCAAAGGTATTTTCTTAAAAACAAATTCAAATTTCTTCTCCTCATCATCAAGATAAATCTGATTATTTTTAACTTTAAATTCTGATGTTTCAAAAATGCTAATTATTTCTTTTTCCTTTTCTAAATCTCTTATGAGTATCCTATCTTCCTTTGATTTCTTTTCTTCATGTGCAAATGGGTTAATAACTATATCTCCATAAATATATCTTAAATTGGCTAATATAGAATCATCTTTAGTATCTAAATAAACTTCAGGTTTTATCTCAGGCTTGTATATAGATGATTGAACTTTTTGGTCTATTTCTACTTCTCCTATTTTTTCTATGAATGGATATACTTCTGACACAAAATTATCGTTATACTCTTGTGGAATTTTAATAGAATTATCTTTCTGCCTCACAAGTGCAGAGTAAAAAGGAACAAAATATTCTCTTTGCTGTTTTGAGGTTTTATAAATTGTATCCTGTCTAAAGAAATATTCTCCATCCATTACTAATGGAATGAGCAGTTTTCCATAATCTACATTTAAAACTAAATCTCTTCCCTTCTTATCTAGCTTAAACTTTAAAGGGATGTCTTCTTCTAATATTTTTACATTTTCATATTCTCTATTCATTATTATTGCCTTAAAGCTTCTATTCTTCATAATTTCAAAAAATCTTTTTGTGGTAATTGATGTGAAGTTTACTCTTTTCCCTTTAAATAAGCTTGTTTTCCCAAATCCATATACATTTTCATTGATTATTTTTTCTGTATCGTAAATTTCTTTTAATAGGTTTATTATAGGTTGATCATTTGGTTTAAATTTATGAATTTTAGGATCAAATGTGAAATCCTTTCCAAATTGCAATTCTTCTTTACTTTCTATGCTTTCTAATAGTTTTTTTATGCTTTTTACTACATAAAGCTTATTTTCCCCTATACGAAAACTTACATAAGATGCATTTTCCATGTCTGTATAAGGATTTGGTTCAAATTCATAGGTTATTTCAAGTTGAACTGGATTTTTTATATCAAGTTGTTTATATCTAAAAAAGTCTAATATATTTTTAGCTATTCCATGTGACTTAGCTATGTCATATTCTCCTCTTCTATCTCTTTCCCCAATTTCATATAGTGTAGCTACAATATGTTTACAATATCCCCAGTATTCATCATATGCTGGGCATGTACATGATCCTCTGTGAAAATCTCCATCTTTATCAAATACTACTTTCACATTATATCTTTTAGTACCTGAAACAATAGCATTAAATGACATTGTTTCACTGTTAAATTTGATCTCCCTTACTCTATTTGCTCTGTAATACTGTTGTCCTTTTATATGCGTAGTACGAAGTGGGGATAAATTTCTGATTACTTCTTCTGTAATATTAAACATAATTCACCTCTAATGATAAAAACCTATCTTTATTTATTTTTACGCTAGATTGAAAAACTAAGACTATTATATCATAACTACTACCATATGAATTTCCTTTTTACTTATTTTCCCTAGATATGAATTTGACTATTTCAGCACATTGCACAGTTCTTTATATGATGTTAAAATATAATTGATTTATTATTTAAGAAAGGAAAGCAGATATGGATTTTAAAAAAAAGGTAAAAAATCTTCCTTCAACACCTGGAGTTTATCTTATGAAAAATTTTTCTGGTGATATTATTTATGTTGGAAAATCTAAAAGCCTTAAAAATAGAGTTAGCTCTTACTTTCAAAATTCAAGAAACCATCCTCCTAAAGTTGAAAGACTTGTGAAAACCATAAAAGATTTTGACTATATACTTACAGATACAGAATTCGAAGCATTTATACTAGAATGCAAACTAATAAAAGATATAAAACCTATATATAATAAGCAAATGAAAACTCCATCTTCTTATATCTATATAGGAATAAATACTGATGAAGAAAATACAGGTATAAAAATTGAAAACAATATTAATGAAAAGAACTCAAGTATTTACTTTGGACCATATACAAACAGAAATACTGTAGAAAGAGCTATCAAAGGTATAAAAGAATTCTGCAAAATAGACTGTAACAGCACTTCTAAAAAAAAAGCTCCATGTTTAAACTATTCCTTAGGTTTATGTATTGGCATGTGCTTGGGTGGTACTGCAGCTAAGGAATATGATAAAATCATTGATAGAATAGTAGAATTGCTAAATGGTACCGACATGAGCATACTTGAAGAAATGAAGCAAAAAATGCAAAAAACATCTGAAAACTTTGATTTTGAAGTTGCTGCAAAATATAGAGATTATGTAATTGCAATTAAAACTCTCATAAGCAAAGAAAAAGTAATAGAATTCACAGAAGATAATAAAAATATCGCAGTAATTGAACATTTAAACAATTCAAATGTAAAACTTTTTCTTATTAAGGGAAATAAGGTTCTTTTTAATGAAAAATATAAACTAGATAACTTAAGCATGGAACAAACACAAATCCAATTAAAGTCCAATATTTTAAATTGCTTTAAAGATAATGAACTAAGTCTAACTATAGAAATTAAAAAAGAAGACATAGACGAAGCTCAGATAATATATAGCTATCTCAAAAGCAATAACTGCAACTACATTATAATTCCAGATGAATGGCTGGATTCTAGGAACTATGATCATATTGACCAAGCCCTTTTAAATTTGCTGAGTTTTTAAAAAATAGATGTAAAATGCTTAGATTCTATCTAGATGGAGTCTTTGTTTATTCCTAGCTACAAAACTATTGTTAAAATGTAGAATGTTATTAATCTGTTCTTTTTTTTCTATATATCTGTATATCTTGAAAGTCCTTTATCTCTAATCCTCTCTCTCCTGCTAATGATTCAAGATGATGTGTAAATTCGTGCAACAGTGTATCTTTTAGTTTTTCACGCAATGTTCTCATAGATACTCCATTATAGACTTTTTTAAAAGAACCATAGTAGATTACTATATGTCTACCAGTTATGCTTCTAGAATATTCTCCCATTATATATAGTCTGTCCATTTCTCTACTTTCAGGATGGATTTTGTACTCTGGTATAAGAATGATTCCTTCATTTAATTGTTCAAAAAAATATTCAGGTATTTCTTCTGCTATTTCATCAAGTATTTCATGAATTTCTTCTATTGTTGGGAATTTATCCATTTATTTTAATTCCTTTCTACAAAATTTTTATGATTTAAAACTCTACTTTCAATTTAAAAGTTGATTATTCAGCTTATTTATATATTTAATTCTACACTATAAAAGAATGTTTCTGCAAACCATATAGCGTTTAGCTTGTGTCAAAAAAATTAAATAAGCCCTGCGTTGCAGGGTTTAAACTAAATTCAAATTAAAAATCAATTTTAGTTCTTCAAACCTTTTAACTACCTTCTTCCAATCTAGTACATTTCACCAGGAGTCTATATAATCTGCTCTTCTATTCATGTATTTTAGATAATATGCATTTTATTTAATCAACTCTTAATATATAGCAGAAGTTATATAAGAATATTATGCACGTATTATAAAAAGCGACAGGGGAAGCTTTTACTCTCCTCTGTCGCTTAGTTCTATGATTTTACTGCTTTTATCTCCCCTGACATGATATATTCTCCTACTTTTAAATCCTGTCCCCATCTTTCTGTATATTCCTTAGATAATTCTTTTGTTGTTATACTTATTTCTTTGAATCCAGCCTTTTGTAGATATGATTCTAGCTCTTCAACTGAAGAAGCTCCTGTTACTCAGCCGCAATAAAGTTTTTCATCCTTTTTCATTTCTTCTGTTAACTCTCTCATGAGAACTACATCGGAAATTGCAACTCTTCCACCTTTTTTAAGCACTCTATAGGCTTCGTTATAGACTCTTTGTTTATCTGGTGACAGATTTATTACACAATTAGAGATTATGACATCTACAATATTATCTGCTACTGGAAGATTCTCGATCTCCCCTAGTCTAAATTCTACATTTTTATATTTTCCTTTTCTTGCAAGCCTACGGGACTTACTAATCATCTCAGGTGTCATATCTACTCCAATTGCATGACCATTATCTCCTACCTTTTTTGCTGCTATGAAACAGTCAAATCCTCCACCACTTCCAAGGTCTAAAACAACTTCACCTTCTTTTAGGTTGGCGATTTCTAAAGGATTGCCACATCCAAGCCCCATGTCTGCATCTTCTGGTGCTAAAGATATTTGTTCTTTAGAATAACCTATACTTGTGGTTACACTTTTTGAAAGTCCTTTTAGTGTTGCTGCGCCACAACAGCCCGTTCCTTTTTTTGCAACTGCTACCTTCCTGTAGCTAGAACGAACGCTTTGCCTTATTTTATCTTTTTTAGATTCATCCATAGTTATAATTTTGTCTCCTTTCTAATCAATAGTAGTTATTTGAATCTATGCAGAACATGGGCTGGCATGGAAGCCAGAATCTAAAAACCTTCTTAAGATGGCAATAATCTTAGTATTTGTTAAACCAACGTTAAGATGCAAAAAGAACCGTCCCTACTGCATTTATCTTGGTATAAATCCAACCTTCTTATATACTTTTCTTAGAGTTTTATTTGCTACATATTCTGCTTGTTTTGCTCCTTCTGTATATATTTTTTCTAGGTAGTCTTTATTATTCATTAAATCCATGAATTTTTCTCTAACAGGTCTTAGTCCTTCAACTACCACTTCAGCTAAATCTGTCTTGAACTTTCCATATCCTTGACCTTCATATTTGCTTTCAATCTCAGATAAACTATCTCCAGAAAGCTTAGAATAGATTGTAATAAGATTTTTGATTCCTGGTTGTTCATCAGAATATTTAACAACTCCAACCGAATCTGTAACAGCTCTTTTTATTTTTCTTACTGTAGTATCATTATCTTCAATTAGTAAAATATAGTCATTCTCGTCATTACCTGATTTCGACATCTTGCTTGAAGGATCTTGTAATCCCATTATTCTACTACCTACTTTTGACATATAAATATCAGGTACTTTAAAGGTTTCGCTATATCTATTGTTAAATCTTATAGCTAAGTCTCGTGCAAGCTCTAGATGCTGTTTTTGATCTTCTCCTACAGGAACAAGGTCAGCTTGATATAATAGAATATCGGCAGCCATTAAAACAGGATATGTGAATAATCCTGCATTTAGATTTTCTTCACTTTTTTGTGATTTTTCTTTATACTGTGTCATTCTTCCCAATTGTCCCATATATGATATGCAACTTAGCACCCAGGATAATTCAGCATGGGCGCTTACATGGGATTGAAAAAACAAGATGTTTTTTTCAGGCTCTATACCAGATGCTATATATTGAGCCAATATCTCTAGAGAACGCCTTCTTAAGTCTTTAGGTTCTTGTGGTACGGTGATAGCGTGTAAATCTGCTATACAATAATAGCAGTCATAATCATCTTGCAATTCTACCCAATTTTTAAGTGCCCCTAGATAATTACCTAAAGTAGGCTCTCCTGTAGGTTTCACTCCACTAAGAATAACTTTCTTTTCACTCATACTATTACCTCCATTTTCTTGAATCTATTTAATATTTTAATATTGCTTATATTTACAAATAAAAAAGCCTCCCATCCCAATAAGAGACGAAAGGCTGTTTCCGCGGTACCACTCTAGTTAGTCAATAGACTCACTTAATCTATAACGGTAGATATCCGTCAAGTCCTACTATTATTTCAGACTTGAACTCATGAGTCCATTCAACAAATATCAAAGCTTCAGGCTTTCACCATCCCTGAATCGCTATGGCTTGAATAGATGTCTACTATTCTCATTCATTGATTTAAATATATTATTATAACTATTATATATAATTATTAGAAAAAGTAAACCTATTTTTATAACAATTGTGATAATATAATAATAATTGTTATATTTACTGTTATAGTAGTATAATATTTAGTAGAAATAATATAGAAGGGGGAGAAAATACAAGTGGGTGAGGTGAAAATATTTGCTGACAGCACTTGTGATTTAAGCAGGGACCTTATTGAATCCAATAATATTTCTATAGTCCCTCTATATGTTAGCTTTGATGATGATACCTACAAAGATGGAGTTGATATAAGGACTAAAGAACTGTATTCTAAAGTAGATAAGCATGACAAGCTTCCTAAAACTTCTGCTCCATCGCCATTAGACTTTATCAATGCCTTTAAACCCTTTATTGATGAAGGAAGAGACATTCTTTATATAGGACTTTCAACAAAGCTATCATCCACAATACAAAATGCACGAATAGCAGCATCTGAATTTCCAAATGCAAATATTGAAATAGTAGACTCATGTAATTTATCTACTGGAATTGGGCTGCTTGTCATGAAAGCAGTTGATTTAGCAAAAGAAAATTTAGGTGTAGAAGAGATTGCTAAAAGAATACGAGAACTAGTTCCTAGAGTAGAAACTGCATTTGTACCTGATACCCTAGAGTATCTACATAAAGGTGGAAGATGCTCATCTCTTCAGGCCTTAATGGGAAGTGTACTTAAAATTAGACCAATTATTAAGGTAGTAGATGGTGGTATGATTGTTGGTCAAAAAGCAAGAGGAAAGAGAGAAAAAATCCTTGAAACTATGCTTGAAAATGCTCTAAAGGACAAAGACAATATGGATAGAAAAAGAGTATTTGTAACTCATACTGAAGGGCTGGAAGATGCCATGTTTTTAAAGAAAGAGTTAGAGGCAAATCTAGATGTAGAGGAAATAATAATTACTGATGCAGGTTGTGTAATATCAAGTCATTGCGGGCCTAATACTATTGGAATATTATATATATTAAACGAAAAAAAATAACGGCTATACTAGCCGTTATACTTTTTTCCTACTACCTAGTTTTATATATGGCAATCCTTTTTTACAAAGTGGACAATCATCCTTTTCATAGCTTTCAATATTCAGCTTTATTGCACTGTATATAGGATAATGTAATTTTCCTTGGCTTCTGTCTGCTATACATGCAATCCCAACCACTTCTCCGCCTAGACTTTGAACTACATTTATAGCTTCTAGGGCAGATTTTCCTGTAGTCACTACATCTTCAGTTATTAAAACCTTCTCACCTTTTTTTATCTCAAAACCTCTTCTTAAAACCATTGAATCATTTTCTTTATCTCTCTCTGAAAAAATTGCCTTCTTTCCTAGCTGTCTTCCAATCTCATAGGCTACTATGATTCCACCCATTGCTGGTCCTAATACCACATCTATCTCTATTCTCTTTAATTGGTTTACAACTGTCATTAAAACTTTTTCAGCCTCTTCTGGGTATTGAAGAATTTTGGCACATTGAATATACCTGTCGCTATGTTTACCTGACGATAATAAGAAGTGACCTTCTAATAAAGCTTCTGTTTTTTTCAAAATGTCTATGACCATGTTATTGCCTCCTCGCTATTCCTTTAATTTCCTTAATGGATTTAATTCCTTCCTGTTTTAGAAACTCTTCCACTCCATTAATTATATCTAAAGTTATATCTGGTTTCACAAAATTGGCACTTCCTATTTGTATAGCATCAGCCCCTGCCATTATAAACTCTATAACATCTCTCCAATCCATTATGCCTCCTATTCCAACAACGGGCACCTTTACTTCTGCTGATACTTCATAAACCATTCGTAAAGCTATAGGCTTAATTGCTGGGCCAGATAAACCTGCAGTGATATTATTAAATACTGGTTTTCTCTTATATACATCTATGGCCATAGCCTTAAAAGTATTTACAAGAGATAGTGCATCTGCGCCTGCCTCACAGCATTTTACTGCCATATCTACAATATCCTCTGCATTTGGCGAAAGCTTTACGATAATTGGTTTCTGTGAAGCTTTTTTCACTTGCGATACAACTTCATATGCTACCTTAGACTTTATACCAAATGCCATACCTCCTGCTTTCACATTTGGGCATGAAATATTTAGCTCTATAAAGTCTAAATGAGTATCATTAAGCCTCTCTATCCCTTCTAAATATTCTTCCATACTACTTCCACCGAGATTAGCAATAATAACTGTATCAAGCCCATTCATAAATGGTAATTCATTGGCAATAAAATTGTCTATCCCAGGATTTTGAAGTCCTATACTGTTCATTAAGCCTCCAGTTGTTTCGTGAATTCTAATTCCTTCATTTCCATATTTCTCATTCAAAGTTAATCCTTTAGTACATATCCCACCTAATTTAGAAACCTCAAAGAATTTTGAGTATTCTTTACCAAATCCAAATGTTCCAGATGCTGCTATTACAGGATTTTTAAATTCGACACCACAAATATTTACTTTAAGCATGAATTATCACATCCTCACCACTAAAAACTGGTCCGTCTTTGCATACTGTCTTCGCTCCACTGTTTGTCTTGCAGGTACAACCTAGACAAGCTCCTATTCCGCATGCCATCCGATTTTCCTGGGAAATAAATACCTTTTTATTGTTCTCCTTGCAAACACGTAAAATTATATCCATCATAATACTTGGTCCGCAACAAAGAACAATATCATATTTCTTTGGATTAAAGATTTCTGTTATAAATCCCTTATGTCCAAATTGTCCTGTATCCGTCGATACATATATTTCATTTGCAAAATCTTTTATTTCATCTATTAAATATACCTGGTCTCTGAATCCAGCATAAAATTCAATTTCACATGTTTCTAATTGTTTTGCTACATAATACATTGGGGCTATGCCAATTCCACCTGTAACAATAGCCACTTTCCCTTTTATACTGTCTATGTCAAATCCATTACCTAGCGGTCCTAATAGTTCTATGAATTCATCTTTTTTTAAATTGCTAAAAAACTCTGTCCCTTCTCCTCTTACTTCATATAGAAATTCTATTTTCCCTTTGTCTAAATTGTGGATACTAATAGGCCTTGATAGGAATGGTTGTTTATCCCATGCTCTCAGCATATAAAATTGTCCTGGCTTACCTTCAAAGCTACCTTGTATAGTTAGCTTAAAGATTCCTATTGATATTTCTTTATTTTCATAGACTCTAACCTTTATATGCTTTGACTGCATTATTTATTGCCTCCCTCATAGATAAAACTTCTTCTCTCGCATAGATATCAAATTTATTATCATCATTATGCTTTTTATAAGCTAGTAGTATACCTCTAGAAGAATTAACTATCCCTCCATTCCCTTGTTTTAAGTATCTAGCTACATCTTCTGATTTTCCACCCTGTGCTCCGTATCCAGGTATCAGGAAAAACATATTGTCTAGATTGTCTCTAATACTTTTAGCTTCGTCTGAATGAGTACATCCTACAACTCCTCCTATGGAGCTATAACCATGTTCTCCAATGTATTCGCTCGCTATATTTTTAATTTTATCTCCCACAATTTTATAAACAGGTTTATTATTTGAATCCTTTATATATTGAATATCATGTGCTCCTTCATTTGATGTCCTAATTAGAATGAATAATCCTTTTTCTTTTTCTCTTACATAGTTTAGATATGGTTTAATACTATCCATTCCCATATAAGGATTTAATGTGATGAAATCAGTTTCAAAATCGCCTTCAAAATGAGACTTTGCATACATCTCAGCAGTTTTTGAAATATCTCCTCTTTTTATGTCTGCTATTACTAGGCATTTTTTATCTTTGGCATATTGAATTGTCTTTTTATAAGCTATTAATCCTTCAATACCCAGGGCCTCATAGTATGCAATCTGTATTTTAAAGCATGCTACAATATCATAAGTAGCATCTATTATTCTTTTATTAAATTCAAATATGGTATCTGATATTGTTGAAAACTTTTTTTTAATTTTATCTGGTATATAATCAAATGAAGTATCTAATCCTACACATACTACGCCTTTCTCTGCTACTGACTCATACAGTCTATCAATTATCATAATTTATCTCCTCCCTTGTATATACCACTTCTCCAGCCTTTATAGTTGCCACTACATTTCCCCAAACTATAGTTTTATCAAAAGGAGTATTTTTACCCTTGGATAAAAAGTGAGTTGAATCTATTTCACACATCTTTTCTATGTCTACTAAAACTAGGTCTCCATCATAGCCTTCCTTTATTTCTCCTTTATTTAACCCCATTAACTTAGAAGGATTTCTTGACATAAGCTCTGATAACTTATTTAGAGAAATATGTCCTTCTCTCACTAACTTGGTATAGCATACTGGAAAAGCTGTCTCTAATCCAGATATGCCAGGGGCTCCTTTTTCTTTATCTGAAGAACTATGAGGCGCATGATCTGTAGCTATTACATCTACACAGCCATTTTTAATACCTTCTATCAGAAATATTACATCCTCTTCAGCTCTAAGTGGAGGATTTACCTTATATTCAGTTCTATGGTCTAGAGCAATGTGGTGCGGAGCTACTTCACAAGTAATCCTAAATCCCTTTCTTTTCCCTTCAATAACATATTGTAAAGCCTCTTTTGTGCTTACATGAGCCATATGAAGTCTTGCATTAGTTGCTCCTGCTAGTTCTATATCTCTAACTGTAGATATATTTTCTGATAGTCTAGTATCATATTTACTTATTTCTCTATCCTCAGCATGGGACATCACTATAAGATTTTTCTCTGAAGCTTTTAGCATTGCTTTAAGCATTATTTCATTGCTTTCTACTCCATTTCCATCATCAGATATAATCTTTACTCTTTCATCAATATTATCTAGATGATGTGTGTCTTTCCCATTAAAATCTTTGGTTATGGATAGGGATTGATGTATATCTACTAGTCCAATTTCTTTAGCTCTGTTTAATACATAGTTAACTGTTTCCATACTACTACATACAGGCTTAGTATTTGCCATTAGATTGACTGCTGTAAATCCTCCTTTTATTGCTGCAAGGCTTCCAGTCAATAAGTCTTCTTTATACTCAAATCCTGGTTCTCTAAAGTGACAGTGCATATCTACAAAAGAAGGTAGAAGGACAAGTCCTTCTGCCTTAATTGTATTGCACTTTAACTGAATATTTGGTCTCACCTCTTGTATGATGCCATTTTTAATATATACATCTGATATACAACTTCTGCTCCAGTCAATTACCCTAGCTCCCTTTATTAATAACTCCATAGTCTACACCTCTAAAAAGTGATATATTTCGTCACAGTATTCACATCTATATTGTCCTTTTTTCCTATCTACTAGTACAAATCTATGAACAATATCTCTTTCTACTGAAGTGACACATCTAGGATTTTTGCATTTTATTATGTCTTCTACTCTCTTTGGAAGCTCTGGTTTTATCTTTTCAATAATGACTTCCTCTTCTATTATGTTTATAGTTATATTTGAATCAATAAGGCCAAGAACTGTTAAATCAAAGTCTATAACATTTTCAATTTTAATAATATCCTTTTTCCCATGTTTTTTACTAGTAGCATTTTTAATTAGAGCTACAGTAAAGTCTGCTTTATCCAAGCCTAAATAATTGAATATTTTTACTCCTTGACCTGCCTCTATATGGTCAATTACTATTCCTCTTTTTATGCTATTTATAGTAACCATTATTCAACCACCCCCAATAATTTTGCCATAAGAGCCATTCTTACAAACATTCCAAATCTAGCCTGTTTGAAATAGTAAGCTCTAGGATCATTATCAATGTCATATGAAATTTCATTGACTCTTGGAAGAGGGTGTAGAACAATCATATCAGACTTTGCTCGAGTCATCTTTTCAGCATTTAGAATATAACTGTCTTTAAGTCTTACATAATCTTCTTCATTAAAGAATCTTTCTCTCTGAACTCTTGTCATATAAAGAATATCTAGTTCATCTATACAATCTTCTATTTTTTCTACTTCTATAAAGGGAATATTATTTTTTTGAAGTATTTCTTTTCTTATATATTCTGGAATACGTAATTCTGGTGGGGAAATCAATATAAATCTGTTGTTTTCATATCTTGACATTGCTTTTATTAAGGAATGAACTGTTCTTCCAAATTTAAGATCTCCACATAGGCCTATGGTTAAATTTGAAAGACGTTTTTTTACACTTCTAATAGTGAGAAGATCAGTTAAGGTTTGAGTAGGATGATGATGTCCACCATCTCCTGCATTTATTAATGGAATATTGGAATACATTGAAGCAAGCTTTGGTGCTCCTTCTTTTGGATGTCGTGTAACTGCTATATCTGCATAGCAGCCAACAGTTCTAATAGTATCTGCTATACTTTCTCCTTTTGACACTGAGCTTGAGTTAGGTTCTGAGAATCCTATTACTCTTCCTCCTAATCTTAGCATAGCAGCTTCAAAACTTAATCTAGTTCTTGTACTTGGTTCAAAGAACAATGTTGCTAGTATTTTCCCATCACATACATGGGCATATTCTTTAGGATTATTAATGATGTCATCTGCTAAATCAAATATTCCTTCAAGCTCTTCATTAGTAAAATCCATTGGTTCAATTAAATGTCTTCCTTTTAACATATTATTCCTCCTTTTCAGCCTCGCTGGACTAGTTTAAAGGCATAAAAAAAACCTCCATTAGGAAGGTGGTATTGTCAAAAATCTTAATAGAGATTTCTAACAACCCTTGATTTTTGAATATTTGTATTGCTTAAAAATCCTTACCCCTTGCAAGGGATAATTATTTTAATATCTTTATAAACAAAAATGGATGACAAATCCCCATTT
>NZ_JAWRHZ010000047.1:0-15400 GCF_040308045.1 Proteiniborus sp. | reverse complement strand
TGTACCTTTTTGTTCTTCCATGTTGATTAGCTCTATGGATTTTGCAGCCATGTTAAGAAGTGCTTTCTTAAGTGGTGCTGGCTCTCCTATTATTGTAACTACTGTTCTGTTAAAGTCATGCTCTGGCTCGTAGCTTACAAGTTTTACGCCTTCTACTTTTCTTACTTCTTCTACTACTGCTTCTATTACTTCTTTTCTTCTACCATCACTAAAGTTAGGTACTGCTAAGATATACTGTTTTTCTGCAGACATTTGTATCCTCCTTTTCTATTTTAAAGAATTTTACAAGCATTTTTATGTTGTTTTTTCTCTAAATACAGCATCTAATTTGCTTTAAGATTATAATACCATAAACAATGCTCATTTACCTTTGTTGTTTTTATATAAATCATTAAGGTTTTTGCATGAAATTTAGTGTTCATTTTTGTAGATCTTTTATATGTTGTCTCCTCTAAAATAATTATTAGTTGAGGTATTTATATAAGGGAGTTTTGTATTTTTCTGGTTTTTCTTCTGTTTTTCCTAAATCACATCCTTATCTTCGCTATTAGCTATCTTATTGTTTGTATAAAATTTACGAATGAATTTTTTTGATTAAATAGTATAATGATATTCAATAGTAAAATTGATTAATAGAATTATTATTGAATTTCAAATTACTGTATTGTGCTATAATATTATAGAAGATAACTGTCTTCCAAAATATTATGTGCCAATTAATAATATTAGATACAAGTATTTTCATTTATTTTTCTACCCATTATTTAGTTAAAATAACTTGTTGCGTATTTGTTTTTAAAGGGTAGCAAATAATTAAGCATAATAAAAAATAAGAAAGGAGTATTAAAATGAGTTTAAAATTAATTGATTTAACTCAAGACATCTATCAAGGTATGCCTCTATTTGGAATGCACCAAAAAACATTTATAATGACAAACCAAACTCATGAGCAAAACAAAAAAGACACAGGAAGTCCAACATTAGGATTCTATGCAAGAAATCTTCTTATAAGTGAGCATTGTGGAACTCATAGCGATGCAGTCATAGAATATAAGCCAGGAGGAGCAGATATTATAGAAATGCCACTAGAATACTACTATGGCAGTGCTATCTGCGTTGACTTAAGTCATATAAGATATCCCGACTACATAGAAGTAAAAGACTTAGAGAAAGCTTTAGCTAAATCGGGACAAGAAATAAGAAAAGGTGATATATTCCTTATGTATACTGGCCTATATAATAGAAGCTATGGAACTCCAGATTATGAAAATTATTATACTGGTTTAAGCTATGAAGCAGCTAAATGGCTTGCAGAAAAAGGAGTGGTAAATATAGGAGTAGATTCTCCTGCCATAGATCAGACACCTGATGACTTGAATTTCTCAGGACATCTAGTTTGTGGAGACTACAATATTACTAACACTGAAAACCTTTGTAACTTAGATAAGGTAGTTAACAAACGCTTCTTATATTTCGGACTTCCTTTAAAAATTAGAGGAGGTACAGGTTCTCCTATTAGAGCAGTTGCCTTGTTAGAAGAATAAAAAAGCAAATTATATTTGCTTGAAGAAAATTTCACTTATCTATAAATCACTTTCTTTTGTCTGCAAAATATTAAAGCCTGTATTCTTTCGAACCTAAAGAATACAGGCTATTTAGCTTTATTTTTTTAGTAGTTGTTTAATTTTAAGTGCAATTTCTAAATTTAACCTGTCACTAGGGTCTTCAAGACTCATATCAGTTATTTCATTTATTCTCTGTATCCTATATAAAACTGTGTTGTAATGTGTAAATAATACCTCTGACATTTTCTTTAAGTTTCCGTTATTTTCAAAAAAAGCCTCTAGGGTTTTAACTAGTTCCGTTGATTTTTTATTATCATATTCAACCAAAGGTTTTAATGTAGTGTTATAGAATTTTATTAATTCGTCCTCTATATGATCCTGACATAGTATTTTAAATATGCCAAGGTTTTCATAGTTTGTAATTGTTTTTTCGTTCAAAATTTTACCGGTATTTATAGCTTTAACAGAATCAAGATAGCTATTGTTAAAGTTCTCCAGTCCTTCGTATGGTCTTCCAATTCCAATTCTAAAATCTAAATCCTTAAATTTCTCAATTATTTCTTCAAAGCCTTTATTGATATCTTCTAATAGAGGTTCTATCTTTGTATCTTTTTTTAAGGATAACAAAATTTGAATCCTTTCGGTTTTACTTACTACTATAGCGTTAAAACCTAGCAGTTTTATAATATTTCTTTCTATCAAATCATGAATTTTAGTAATATACTGTTGGGTTTGCTCTGAACCTATGGATACCTTACTAGAACCTTCTTCTTTGCTTTTTATCTTTAGTGTTATGCTTACAAACCTGTCCTTCTTATTAATATTAAAAAACGGAGCCCTCTCTATGGCTTTTTCTACTCTTTTTTCTTCATGTGATATTAAGTCTTCTAAAAACTCTGACTTGTATCTGTTTTCAACTTCCCTAACTGAAAGAGCCTTAAGTATTTCAAGAGCCATAGTTGTAGAAGCAATCTCAAGAACAGATAGGTCATATCCTCCTAAAGGAGTGTTTGTTGACCATGCTACGATATGTCCATATATACTATCTTTCGCGACTATGGGGAAAATCATTCTTTTTATATACTTTCCTCCAATTAGCTCGTTACTTTCCTCTAATTTTTTCTCTTTAGTTCTATTTATATTAGGATCAAAGTATTTTTCAACATTTTCAAGTAAAAGTTCTCTTACCGAATCATCAATGTAATCAAAATGGGTAATTATTTCTTCTGGGAATTCAAACCTTACGTAGACAGGGTTTTTTACGCTATCGCTTATAAGCTTGACTATTTGATTTGTATTTGAACCTTTCAACATTGCATCCATAAACTGTTCATAAATTTTTTCTATCTTCTTCAATAGGTATGCCTGCCTATTAAATATTTCATTAAACAACGGAGTCATTATATCCGAAAGTGGTGTAGCATAATACAAATCAATAATTGGAAAATTCAAATCATCTGCTAAGCTTATTACTTCTTCAGAAAGAGACTCTAAATATGGATATATTTTTATGCCAATGCCAGCTAATTTCTTTTTAGCACATTCTCTAATAAGATTTTTTTGCTCTTCTATATTATCTTTTTTAAAGGAATAGGCAGTAGTTAAAAGAAGCTCGCCTTCATCAACCCAGTTTAAAATATCAGGATCAGCCATAACATTAACTTTAGATATAGTGTTTCTTATTCCTTTAAAGCCTGCTATAAGTTTGCAGTTTTTCATATATTCCATATTTAAAGCATCTTCTATGGTAATACCATTTTGTCTACCCATTTATAATTCCCACCCCCTAAAAAAATATTTTTCCGCAGTCTCGCAACACAAATTTATTTGTTCGCTATCGCTCACATAAATTTGGTGCTCGTTGCGTTTGACCTACCATCGATTTCCTGATAAAAGCATTCAGGAAATCGGGTTAGGTCATAAAAAGTAAGGAGGTCTAATTTACACCTCCTTACAAAACTATTTAAGTATTATAGTAGTTTTGAATATACTATTTTTAATGTTTCTTCTTTAAGTTCTTTACCTTCTTTAAGTAATAATTCACATTGTTTTCTTATTTCAGATACATAGGCTGTATCACTTATTCCACCTAGGTTAATTAAAACATTGAATAATGCACCCTCTAATCCAGCACAAGCAAGTAATGCTCCTACTCCTACATCAGTTATTGCATTAGGGTTACCGTAATCAGCAAATACTTTTTGAAGCTTTAACACTTCTAATGATTCTTTTGCCGCATCTAGAGGAACCTCCATAGCTTTCTTTAAAGCTTCTTCCATTGCAGCTTTTCTTGTAGCTTTTTCTTCTTCTGTTTCTTTTGGGAGCTTCATTGCACTCATATAATCATTAAAAGCAGTTGTATCTTCATCTATTAGTTCATTAAGTCTTTCTATATGTTTTGTAACTTTTTCAAAATTTCTATCTACTTGAGCTTTTTGATCTTCTTCTAATGCATTATAAGCTTTTCTACCAATAGTTAAATTTCCGACCATTGACGTTAAAGCTGCACCTAAACTACTTGCTAAAGCTGATACACTTCCGCCACCTGGAGCAGGTTCTTTACTTGCTACAGCAGCAACAAAATCTTTAACTGTTTTTTCTACTAGCATCATATTCCTCCTCATGTATTTTAGCCTTTTATTATTATTTATTAAATTACTACAATATATTCATATTTTAGCATAAATAATAGACAAAGTCTATGTATGTTTTTTATAACTAATTGCTTTTCAAAAAACAGAATAGTATAAACTCATAGGGCTAGAGACTTTGATATAACATGTTTGTAGAAATTTTTATTAACAAATTCTTTTTAAATCTCTTGTTAATAAATCTTTTTAAATCTCTTATTGGTTAATAATTTTTTCTTTTGTGTATTTTATACAAAATTATCAAAATTCTTTTCAGAAATCTTATCTTGTTAAACCTCAGGTTTTCAAGGTTATCCAAGGTTATTAATAATTTACATTTCATCAATTGCATACGTTTTCCATAATTTTTTACTTGCACTAAAATCAATTTTATTTTAAAATCATCAGTATGATTGAAATTTTTGTTAACTTTTCTTTTAAGGGGCAAAGCAATCGTTTTCAATTCTTATTAATTCATACTAAGTAAATCCAATTTAAAGGAGGAATATTTGTTATGAGCACAACAATATCAGAGAAAAATGTGATCAATAAACCAAATAAGCAGAATGTCTCATCTAAAAGTAATTCTGCGCTTCTTTATAAAATTGATGATCGACCACCTCTTTCCGTAGCTATACTTCTTGGTTTTCAGAACATAATAGCAGCTTTTGGGGGAATAGTAGCAGTTCCTTTAGTTGTTGCAGGAGCACTAGGTCTTTCAGTTCAGGATACCGCTTTCCTAGTAAGTGCAGCGATTTTTGTTGCAGGTATTGCTACTTTTATTCAAGCAAAGGGTATTTGGAAAATCGGAGCTAGAATTCCATGTATTATGGGAACTGACTTTACTTTCGTTGCACCATCTATTGCAGTAGCTTCTGCAGCAGGACTTCCAGGTATGTTTGGAGCTACAATATTAGGTTCATTTATTGAAATGATTATTAGTCGTTTCTTAAAACCACTTATGAGATTTTTCCCTCCAGTTGTTACAGGTACAGTAGTTACATTAATAGGCCTAACTTTACTTCCTGTTTCCATGGACTGGGCAGCTGGTGGATTTGGGGCAGCTGATTATGGTAGTATTACAAACGTTGCAGTTTCACTTGTAGTTATGACTATAATTATTTTATTAAATAGATATGCAAAAGGTATATTAAGTAGCGCTTCAATATTAGTAGGTATAGTAGTAGGTTATATAATAAGTTATCCTTTAGGAATGCTTGATTTTACTGCAGTTAAAGAAGCAAGCTGGATAGCACTACCAAGCATATTTAAATATGGTATTGATTTTAATCCAGTCAATGTAATTCCTTTTATAGCTGCATATTTAGTTACATCAATCGAAACTGTAGGATGTCTAATGGCAATTGGAGAAGCTTCTGAAGTAGAACTATCTAGCGAACAATTGAGTGCAGGATTATTAGCTGATGGTATAGGAAGCTTCATAGCTGGTTTCTTTGGTGCTGGTGCAAACACATCATTTAGCCAGAATGTCGGACTTATTCCACTTACTAGAGTTGCAAGTAGGTTTGTAATAATAGTTGCAGGTGTAATTCTAATGCTACTAGGATTATTCCCAAAGTTTAGTACTTTAATTGCTATAATGCCTAATCCTGTATTAGGAGGAGCTGGTATTGTAATGTTCGGTGTAGTAGCGGCATCTGGTATTAAGACTCTAGGTAGAGTTAAAGGAAATAATCGTAATTTATTAATTATTGCAGTTTCACTTGCTTTAGGACTAGGTACAACAATGAGACCTGATTTCTTAGCAAATTTACCAGGTATATTAAAAAGTCTATTTTCTTCAGGAATTAGTACTGGTACTATAGTTGCTCTTCTATTAAATATAATATTAAAAGAAGAAAAATAATTCGAAACAAAGTCCACCACAATATAAGAACAGGATTATTGATTATTAAAAATCATTAGGCTCAGTTCAATTGGAAATCTCCTCTTGAACCGAGCTTTTTATTACCTAATTAAATTATATAAAGCTATTGCATAACACTAATTGAAAACTGTTAAAATATTTTAACAACTTTTTAACAATTAATATTTCATTACGCATGCTAATGACATCAAAGTCTTATTAAGATATTTCTTGATATCTAGATATTCTTTAGTTTTAATAAATCCTTAATCAACTCACATTTTTTGAATATACTTGTAAATAGCTGGACAATATGATATATTATTAACAGAAAGTGGGTTAAATGTTTAACAATTATTAAGGGGGGTTTTTTATGTCAAAAGCATTTTTAGCACCAGGAGAAATTGCTGAAGCCACCATAGCCATAGGGGTTAAAAAAGCTAATCATTCCACTATTAACATGATAATTTTAGGTATACTAGCAGGACTCTATATTGGATTTGGTGGACACGCAGATATAACTATAATGCAAACGTTTTCTCAGATTGATGTTGGGGTTTCAAAATTTCTTGGAGGGGCAGTCTTTCCAATAGGCTTAATATTAGTTATTGTAGCAGGAGCTGAACTTTTCACAGGCAACTGTCTTATGACTATGGCTTTAGTTGATAAAAAAATTTCAATAAAGCAAATGCTAAAAAACTGGGGTCTTGTATATTTAGGTAACTTTATAGGTTCAATAATATTAGCGGCAGCTTTAGTATTTACAGGTGTATACAAACCTGGAAGCCCAATGGCTGAAACTGCTTTTTCTATAGCTACTGGGAAAATGACAGCATCAGTTGCTCAGATAATAGTAAAAGGCATCTTTGCAAATATTCTTGTTTGCCTTGCTGTATGGATGTCATTTGGTGCACAGGATATTACTTCAAAAGCTGTAGCTATATGGTTCCCAGTAATGACTTTTGTTATGCTCGGCTTTGAACATAGTATTGCAAATATGTTTTTCCTTCCACTTGCAAAATATATAGGCTTCGAAGTTTCATGGGCACAAATGTGGTTACATAACATAATACCTGCTACAATTGGTAACATCATAGGCGGCGCTATTATAATTCCGTTATTATATTATGTTGTATATATTAAACCTCAGCGCGAAACTTCAATCAAAAGCAATATAAATGCTTAACCTAAAAAGAACAAAGTGATATTAATCACTTTGTTCTTTTTCTCTGTTTTAAAAAATACTAAAGTTTTATCCTAGATTAGTTTATCATCTATAATAAATATAGATTATCTCCAACTTTAACTATTCCTTCTTTTATTACCTTTGCAAATACAACACCATGCTTGAGAGAACATTCTCCAAATCTTTTTACAATATTACATTCTGGAAAACATCTCTTCCCTAGTCCTGTAATCTTGAAGATAACAGAGCCTATAATAAACTCTTGACCTATAGTCAACTTACTTGTATCCAAATCTTTTATAGTTAGGTTTTCATAAAATCTATTAGCACAAAATCCATCTATTTTTATTGAATCAATTTCACTTCTACTCTCAGCAGCAAGTATACTAACTTGCCTATCTATAGAAGATGAATGCTTATCTCCTATAAGCCCATAGTCTTCTTTAAAAATACCTTCTTCGATTAACCTTGGAGTCACTCCCTTTGCATGGCTAGCATGAATAGCAACTACCTCTCCGATAAAGTTATTTTGTTCATAATCTAATTTCATAGACTAAAGCACCTCTATAATATCTCCAGGTCTTACTATTCCGCCCTTAACAACTCTAGTAAATATTCCTTCCTTTGGCATTACGCACTTTCCTACTTTCTGAGCAATAGCACATCCAGTGTGGCATTCCTTACCTATTTGGGTTACTTCTTGAATAGTTTCTCCAATCTTCATTCTAGTTCCTACAGGCAACTCATATAAGATTATTCCTTCTGTAGTTATGTTTTCTGCAAAACTGCCATGATCCAAGCCTTCTATTCCAAGTTCTTCCATTTTATTAAAACTCTCTATACCTAGTAAACTTACTTGTCTATGCCATTTCCCAGCATGTGCATCTCCTTCTAATCCAAATTCCTCGATAAAAACACCTTCTCTAATAGGTTTTTTAATAACACCCTTTGTTTCACTTATGTTTATATCAAGTACTTTAGCTCTTTTATTCATAATTACCCTCCTTTGCTTTACCTGAATTAAGTGCGTTTACTCTTTTCTAACATACTCTCCTGATTTACCACCAGTTTTTTTAATAAGCTTTATATCACTTATTACCATATCTTTATCTATTGCCTTGCACATGTCATATATAGTAAGAGCTGCTAAAGATACTGCAGTTAACGCTTCCATCTCTACGCCTGTTTTTCCTACAGTCTTTACTTCTGATTTTATTTCAATGCTATCTTCAAAAATATTAAAGCTAATGTCTGCTCCAGTTAAAAAGATATTGTGACACATAGGTATTAGATCACTAGTTTTTTTTGCTCCCATTATCCCTCCAACTTGTGCTACCGAAAGAACATCTCCTTTTTTTATAAGCCCTTCTTTTATCATATTAATTGTTTCTTTCTTCATTTTTATAATACCTGTGGCTACTGCTATTCTTTTTGTATCTTCTTTTCCGCTAACTTCAACCATGTATGCTCTTCCACTTTCGTTGAAATGAGTAAACTCCATTTTTTACCCTCCTATTTGATACATACTATCACTAATATATTGTCCATCTTCTAAATGATGTGATTCAGGTTTGCTTTTTACAGCATTTAAAATAATTTCTTCTAAATTTTCACCTTTTCTTAGCTTGTCCTTCAAATCTATCTCTTCATTAGAATGAAGACAAAGCTTTAGCTTTCCTTGTGAAGTCAACCTAACCCTATTGCAGTACTCGCAGAACTTACATGATATAGGATTTATGATACCTACTCTTCCCTTTGCATAGGGAAGCTTATAATAAACAGCAGGTGATGAAGGATCTAGTCTCTCTACTTTTTCTAAAGCACTTACCTTATTTAATATTACTTCATTTGATACAAAGTTTTCCTCTGCCCATTTTGACGCTTCTCCTATAGGCATTAGCTCAATGAATCTTATATCTATTTCTTCAGTCTTTGTTAGGTTAACAAAATCCTCAATTTCATTTACATTAAATCCTCCTATAAGAACTGTGTTTATCTTTATAGGAGTAAGACCTTCAGACTTTGCTGCTTCTATTCCCTCTAATACATCTTTTAGTCTTCCGCCTCTAGTTATTTGAGAGTACTTCTTTTCATCTAATGTGTCTAAGCTTATATTTACTCTTCTAAGACCAGCTAATTTTAAATCTCTTGCATATTTCTTCAAAAGAATCCCATTAGTAGTCATAGCCAAGTCTTTTACTCCATCTAATTTAGCTATCTTGTCAACTAGACCTACTATCCCTTTTCTTGTAAGAGGTTCTCCTCCTGTTAACCTAATCTTATTAACGCCTAAAGAAACAAATACCTTTGCTACTTCATATATTTCTTCAAGTGACAATACATCCTTATGTTCAACCTTACATACTCCTTTTTCAGGCATGCAATATTTACATCTCAAATTGCACAAGTCTGTAAGGGATATGCGGAGATAACTTATGGTTCTTCCAAATGAATCTTTCATCTAATCACCCATTCCATATAGTCTTTAGCTAGCTAAATACTTTCTCATCTTCAGCTGCTAATAATTCTATTGTCTTTTAATATTCAGTTTATTAAAATTACTTTCCCAGCTTCTTCTAGTTCATATCCTCCAAGTGACACAACCCTTTCTTTAAATTCATCAGAACTTAAGATCTTTATAAATTCTTTTACCATCTCATCACCTAAATATTCTTGTGTGACCAGAAAGTCATAATTTTCATATCCTACACTGACAAAATCTAAATCAAGAGCTTTAGCTGCAGAATAAATCCCTAAACCAGTGGTAGCAGACCCCGTCTTTACTGCTGTCGCTACTGCCATATGTGTAGTCATTTCCCTATCATAACCTTTAATATCTGAAGACTTAATATTGTTCTTGTTAAGATAGTAGTCTAACAATATTCTAGTACCTGCACCTCTTTGCCTGTTTACAAAAACTATATCTTTTCTTGCTAAATCTGTAAAGTCTTTTATATCATTTTTATTTCCTTTTTCGACAATAAACCCTTGGAGCCTTTTTACTCCTTTTATTATTGCCATTTTATTTCCCGGGAAATATTTTCTAACATAACTAATATTATATTCTCCGGTTTCTGTATCAAGCAAGTGTATTGGAGATATATGACATTCTCCTCTTTTCATTGCCAGTATTCCTCCCATACTACCTACATGACCTGAAGTAAGCTTAATCATGTCTGAAATTACATCCATTATTAAATCATGACTTCCTATAGAAACTAAAGTCTCTTTAATATTGTTTAAAGGCTTTAATAATTTAACATCAACTATATCTCCTACTTCTATTCCCTCTAGATTTTGTGGGATAATTGCTATTCCATCTGCCTTAACTAAGCTCATAGTTACTCCTGCTCCTCCTGGCAGAGGAGTGGCTATAAGCTTGTTATTGACATATCCTAGGTTTACTCTAACTAGTTCTCTGTTTTTTAAAGAAGATACTATTCGTTTTGATACAGTAGCTTTAACAATTGATTCCCTTTCTTCTTTAAGCCCTACATATTTTAATATTAAAGGTTTAACAAAAGTATCAAATACTAAATAAGCAGAGACTGGATATCCTGGTATTCCTATAACGGGTTTACCTTGAACTATTCCTAGAATTGTAGGCTTACCTGGTTTAAGAGCTACGCCATGAACTACTACTTCACCTATCTCTTCAATTATTTTTACAGTATAATCCTTTGTTCCAGCTGAAGAACCAGCATTTACTAATAGGATATCATTTTCATTGATACCCTTCAATAGTGAACTTTTTAGCAATTCATATTCATCTTCCATAGGACTATATCTATTTGGAACTCCACCATATTCTTCTATTAACCCTTCAAAAACTCTTGAGTTAGATTCAAGTATTTTCCCTATGGTCAAGCTGTTAATATCGTCTATTATTTCTGTTCCAGTTGGAATAATTCCTACCCTCGGTTTTTTATATACCTTTATTGTTTGAATTCCACCTGAAATTAAAGCCCCAATATCTATAGGTCTTATTTTATGTTTTGATGGAATTACCATTTCTGTAGCTACTATATCTTCTCCTATAGGTCTTATGTGCTGCCAAGGGTGAGCAGCCTTTAGTATCTTTACCTTACCATTTCCTAATTCTATTACATCTTCTATCATAATAACAGCATCATAATGTTCTATTACTGGATTACCTGTATTTATATAAATGAAATCTTTATTAAACTCTAGTATTTTAGGATTAGCGTCACTAGCACCTTCAGTATCTACTGACTTTACTAATATCCCATCCATTGCTGCTGCATTGTAATGGGGAGATGAAGTCTTTGCATATACTGCTTCATATGTTACCCTTCCTAATGCTTTTAGGATTGGAACCTCTTCAAATTTATACTCGGTAAATATTCTTTCAAAGTACATTTTTTTAGCTTCGTCAACATCTGTATTGCCAATATATATATTTCTCTCTTCTTTTTTCAATAGTTTCCCTCGCTTTCTATTGTATTTTTTGCCCAAAACCTAGTTCTTTAACTATAGATCACTATAATCTATAAGAAGTATACTTCTCTTACATCCCCTTTGGAGATTCCCTCCTCATGTGGTTTCAATACTATATATCCATCAGATTTTGAAAGCAATGTTATCATTCCTGATTTCCCAAAGCTAGGCACTGCGTAGGTTTTGCCATTTCTTTCTATTGTGTTTACCATTTGATAAGTCTCTTTTCCTGGTGAAGAAGGAAAATTAAAATCTAGTATTGCAGTTGTCTTATTAATATTTTCTTTTACATTCATCATATATTTCATAAAGTACTCTATGAATACCTTAAACACTATAACAGATGAAACTGGATGACCAGGAAGTCCAATTATTGGCTTGCCTTTTCCTTCACCTATAATAGTAGGCTTGCCTGGCTTTATAGAAACTCCATGAATGAATACGCCTTTTCCATTAAATGAATTTATAACCTTGCTCGTATAATCTCTTGTTCCTACAGAACTTCCTCCTGAAATAATTACAATATCTGATAAAAACAATGCCTCTTCAACACTATTTCTAAGTAACTCAAAATCATCTTTAACAATACTTCTACCAACAACTTCTCCACCTAATTTAACTATTAGTGAATAAAGAGCATATCCATTAATATCTCTTACTTTTCCCATTGTAAGTTTTTCATCTATATCTACTATTTCATCACCAGTTGATATTATGAAAAATCTAGGTTTTTTGAATACTTTTATTTTTGATATTCCAAGTGCTGCCAAAGCCCCTATATCTTGGGGAGTGAGCTTTTTCCCTTTCTCTATGACCTTTTCTCCTTTCTTTATATCGTCTCCTTTTAAAATCGTATTTTCTCCACATGAAAGAGGTTTATATGCCATAAGAGTTGAATCATCTAGTTTTTCTGCATACTCAATCATTATTACTGCATCTGCTCCGTCTGGTATCATTCCACCTGTTGGGACATAAATGGCTTCTCCACTAGAAATTTTAATATCTGTATTTTCTCCCATTCTTACTTCTCCCAAGAGACTTAAAAAACTTGGTATAGATTCACTGGCTCCATGAGTATCAGAACTTTTAACGGCATATCCATCTACTGTAGAGCGATTAAATTCTGGCACATTATTATAAGCTAGGATGTCTTCTGCAAGAACTCTATTAATCGAATCTAATATATTAATCTCCTCTAGCTCAAAGTTAAATTCTTTAAAAGTCTCTAACATCATCTTCTTTCCTTCTTCAACTGAAACTACATTAAAAAAATCCATCCTATAAACTCACCCTTCCATTTTCAAGATAAATAATATTGTCACATATTCTATCTGATTGCTCTAAATTATGTGTAACTATTATGACAGTTGCTTTAGTTTCTTTATTAAATCGTAAAATTTCTCTTTCTAACACTTTTATAGATTCTGGGTCTATGTTTGATGTAGGTTCATCTAATAAAAGTAATTTAGGCTCGAATACTAAAGCTCTGGCTAATGACACTTTTTGTGACTCACCACCAGAAAGTAAATGCGCCTTTTTCTCTTTAAGCTCATTTATCTCTAATCTATCAATAATTTCATTAACTTTTTTTTTAATATCCGCTTTATTTATGTTTCTAACTCTTAGCGGATATTCAATATTATAATAAACCTTTCTTCTAAAAAGATAGGGTTTCTGAGAAACTAATGTCATTTTATTATAGATCTCCCGATTTATGACCTCTTGGTCATAAATGATTGTTCCTAGATATTTTTCATCTAGCCCTGCTATAATATTAAGTAAAGTGCTTTTGCCAGAACCGTTTGGTCCAATGATTCCAGTTATTTTTCCTTTTTCGATTTCTAATAAGTCTATATCTAACACTTGCTTTTCATTATATATTTTTTTAATATTGCTTAAAGAGATTTTCAAATTAATCCTCTCCTTGATATGAGTAAATTAAACTGTTTACTCCAAATGAAATTAATAGAAGAACAATTCCTAAGGCTATAGCCATTGGATAGTCTCCCATAGAATTCATCATAGAAATAGTTGTTGTAATAACTCTAGTATGTCCTTTTATATTTCCTCCAACTATCATAACTGCTCCAACCTCTGAGATAGCTCTTGAAAAAGCTGTAGCTACATTAACTAAAATATCTATTCTAAACTCTCTTATTATAAGTATTATTATATCCGTTTGTTTTGCACCCAAGGTTTTGCCTGTCTTTTCAATTATCTTCCCTCTATTTTTTGAAAGATTATATGTCAGCCCAAGTATTAGAGGTGTTACTAGTATAGTTTGAGCAATTATCATAGCTGTAGGGGTATAAAGTAAATCTAAAAATCCTAATGGTCCTCTTCGCGAAAGAACTATTGCAACTAATAATCCTACTATTACTGAAGGAATGCTCATAAGTGTATAGATTATTCTAGAAAATAATCGTTTCCCTTTGAATTCTTTTATTCCCAAAAAAACACCTAAAGGTATAGTGACTATTGAGGAAATAATAGTAGATATAGATGATACAAATAGAGATAGTAATATTATTTTATATACATCTTTATCTAAACTTATAAGAAGACTTCCCGCTTCTTTAAAGCCATTTAAAATATAGTCCACTGCTATCACCTTCCCTTTTATATAATCAAATTAAAAAATAGCCACATGCTGCCATTGAGGCTAAGCATGCAGCTAATAAAATTTTCTTACAGTTTATTTTGCATTAGGTATAAATAATGCCATTCCATATTCCTCTACACCATATTTTCCTATTAGGTCTTGTCCTTTTTCAGATAGCATCCAATCCATAAACGCTTTTGCACCTTCTGAATTTATTTTGTCATTTTTTTCTGGATTTACTGGTATTATACCATACTGATTAAATAAATTCTCATCTTTTTCTATTATAATATCGAGATCCAATGTATCTTTTAAACTTAAATAGGTTGCTCTATCAGTTATTGTATACCCTTGCTTTTCTGAGGCTATTTTTAATACATCAGCCATTCCACTACCAGCTGATATGTACCATTCTCCTTGTGGTTCTATGCCTGTTTCCTTCCATATTGCTAGTTCCTTTTTATGAGTACCAGAATCGTCACCTCTAGATATAAAGGTTATATTATTTTCACTAATAAAACTCAATGCTTTTTTTATGTCGTTACCAGGTTCAACTTGCGTTGAAGATTTTGCTAGATTATATTTGGGACCTACTAATATAAAGTCATTATACATTACATCTTTTCTTTCTAATCCATGTCCTTCATTTACAAATTCTTCTTCTGATGCCTTTGCATGAACTAACAATACATCTGCTTCTCCATCTTTTCCCATCTGAAGTGCCTTGCCAGTACCTACTGCGATAACCTTTACTTCTATTCCAGTATCTTCTGTAAATTTAGGAAGTAAATAATCTAATAAACCACTATCCTGTGTACTAGTTGTTGTTGAAAGTATAATACTTCCACCTATCTTTTTATCTGTGGAACAGCCAATTAATAAAGTTAATGCAAGTAAAGCGCTTAAACCTACTACTAAAAACTTTTTCATAATTCTACTCCTCCTTTTCTATTGGTATTGTCAAAAATCTTAATAGAGATTTCTAACAACCCTTGATTTTTGAATATTTGTATTGCTTAAAAATCCTTACCCCTTGCAAGGGATAATTATTTTAATATCTTTATAAACAAAAATGGATGACAAATCCCCATT
>NZ_JAWRHZ010000046.1:0-66247 GCF_040308045.1 Proteiniborus sp. | reverse complement strand
CTGTATTTAGATCTATTTAATACATTTATAATACCCTCTTCATTATTTAGTCTATTTATTAAATCATTTTTCAAAGAATGATTGGAAATTTTCACAATTAAATTAACTAGTTCTATTTGTTCATCTTCAGGTTCTAACTCAATGTTCAAAATATGTCCACCCAGATCTCCAACTATTTGACATATTTTCCCGAGCTGCCCTGGCTTATTGACTGCAGTGATTCCTAAATTCAGATAATTTCTTCTTACTTTTATACGTTTTTCAAACTTTGCAAAAGATAATAATATAAATAATACTAGCAAAACAGCGATTATTGCTCCTATATAAAAACCTACCCCAACTGCAATTCCTATACACGCTACTGCCCATAGGCTAGCTGCTGTAGTTAAGCCTCTAACTGTATCACCTTGTCTAATAATTGTGCCAGCTCCTAGAAACCCTATTCCACTAATGACTTGTGCCCCAAGCCTATCAGGTTGTAAGGCTGTTTGCTGTTTAAATATATCAAAAATATATATCGATGTAAGCATAACAAGAGTTGAACCAACGCATACTAAAATATGTGTTCTAAGACCTGCGGGTCTTTTTATACTTTCTCTTTCAATACCTATGATACCTGATAATAAAACTGAAAGTACGAGTCTAAATGCTACTTGCTTAACTGAGAGCATTCTATCACCTATCTTTATAAACTAACATTTTAACAATATCCCAGTACATTTTCATCCTTGAAGCAAAACCCTTTACTATTCCTAGCTTCTCTTCTTTCATTACATGAGTGAGATTTTCTAGCATTATTTCTTTAGATTTAATTCCATGACTCATAACATATTTTGTTAATGCAATCTCCACTCCATACCTTGTTATATCAATATTTGGAATATTCTCAAAAATATATCGCTTAATTGCTCTTTGTCCTGATAAGTATGGTGCTACCTTCTGAGCTAAATCTGTTGTAAGCCTTCCATTGCTAAATACACCTATTGTCATATCAACTTCATGATTGAGAACGGGTATTAGCAAATCAATAATATGCTGTTCTTTTAGTCCAATCAGATCTGCATCTAGAAATAAAATAATCTCTGAATAAGTAGCATTAACACCTCTGCTTAGTGCTCCACCTTTTCCAACATTATTCTCTAGTTCTAATATTTCTACTTCGTGTTTTAAAGCAATGTCTACTGTTTTATCAATTGAACCATCACTGACCACTATTATTTTATCTACCAAGTTAACTTTTTTTACAACTTTAATAACTTCACCAATGGTTTTTTCTTCATTATATGCAGGTATAACTACTGTGACAGAATACATTTATATCACCTAATTTTATCTAAAGTTTTTCTATTTCATTAACAAGTTCATCAAGCAATTTATCTTCTTCTACTTTTTTGATTATCTCGCCTTTTTTAAATAGGAGAGCACATCCTACACCACCAGCTACGCCTAAATCAGCCTCTCTAGCTTCTCCCGGTCCATTAACTGCGCACCCCATTATAGCAATTTTAATAGGCTTTTGTATATTACCAATTCTCTTTTCAACTTTATTAACAAGACTAATTAAATCAATTTGAGTTCTACCACAAGTCGGGCAAGAAATAATTTCTATCTTATCTCTAAGTAAACCTAAAGTCCTTAATATTTGCTTACCCACTTTTACCTCTTCAACTGGATCACCTGTTAGTGAAATCCTTATAGTATCACCTATTCCATTAAGTAGTAGTGAACCAATGCCTATAGAAGATTTAATGGTACCGTTCCAAGGAGTACCTGCTTCGGTTATTCCTAAATGAAGAGGATATTCAGTAATTTCAGCTACTTTTTTATATGCATTTACAGTTAATTGAACATCTGTAGCTTTTAAAGAAATTTTTATATTACGATAGTCTAAATCCTCTAGTATTTTTACATGTTCTAATGCACTATATACCATTGAATTCTCATTTACTCCATTATACTTCTCAAGTATCTCCTTTTTTATTGACCCAGAATTAACTCCAATTCTAATTGGAATTTGTCTTTCTTTACATGCAGAAACAACTTCCTTTACTTTGTCTTTAGAGCCAATATTCCCAGGGTTTATTCTTAGTCCATCTACCCCATTTTTTATTGATTCAATCGCAAGTCTATAATCGAAATGTATATCTGCAATAAGTGGGATACCGATTCTTTGTTTAATTTTCTTTATTGACTCGGCAGCCTCTCTGTCAGGAACAGCAACGCGCACTATATCACAGCCTTGTTTTTCAAGTTCTAATATTTGCCTAACAGTACTTTCTATATCCTTAGTATTTGTATTAGTCATTGATTGAACTGTTATAGGATGTTCTCCTCCTATGCCTACTTTTCCTATAAAAATTTCTCTTGTTTTCCTTCTCATTACTTCACCGCCTAAAAAATGTTAAACTTTATAATATCCTTATATGCAACTACTAACATTAATAATATTAAAAATACGAACCCTACAAAGTGAATAAAACCTTCTCTCTCTGGATTTATTGGCTTACCTCTAACTAATTCAAATAATAGAAAAACAAGTCTACTTCCATCTAATGCAGGTATTGGTAGTAGATTGAAAAATCCAAGATTTATACTGATAAATCCAGCAATATATAGAACATAAAGAAAACCAGACTTAGCAGCTTCTCCTACAAGATAAACTATACCTACAGGACCAGATATATCTCCACTACTAACATTACCTTTAAAAAGCATGCCAATAAATTGAAACATAAGTCCTAAAATCATTATCATGTTTTGAAATCCATTCTTAATTGATAACAATAAAGATCTTCTCATCTTAGGTGTTATTCCAATAACAATTCTATTCATATCTTTTTCTATTATTGGTTTAATAAAAAAGTTATGCTTTATTTCATTTCTTAAAACAGTTATTTGAATTTCTTTTCCATTTGAAGCATTGATAGCTTTTTTAATATCTTCCCAACTATCTACACTAAAATTATCAATCCTTGTAATAGTATCGCCATTTCTTATTCCCGCCTCATATGCAGGGAACTTCTCTGTAACTGTATCAATAGTTGTTGTAGGCACTCCCACTTTGTAAGAATAAACACTAAAAACAATAATAGCTAAAATAAAATTCATTATAGCTCCTGCTGCAATAACCGCCATCCTTGCTCCTATAGACTTTTTACTAAAGCTTCTTACATCATCTGAGTACTCATCTTCACCTTCCATTTTAACATATCCACCAATCGGTAAAAGTCTTAAGCTATAGTCAGTTTCACCTTTTTTTATTTTAAACAATTTTGGACCCATACCAATAGCAAATTCATGTACTTTTATTCCTGACATTTTTGCAACAATAAAATGACCAAACTCATGAAAAACTACAACTATAAAAAAAACAAAAATAGTTGCTAATGCTGTTTGCAATTATATAGCACCACCTTTAATTACACGTTATATTTTTTACAATTTCTCTTGCCCACTTATCACTTTCTAAAATATCATCTAGTGTTGGGGTTTTAATCATAATATGCTTATCCATAACTTTATAAATAATCTCTGGTATATCTAAAAAACCAATTTTATTATTCAGGAACATCTCCACAGCTACTTCATTCGCTGCATTTAAAACTGAAGGCATTGTTCCCCCAGTTTTTATAGCTTTATATGCTAGTTCCAGACATGGAAAAACCCTTGTATCTGGAAGCTCAAAAGTAAGCTCCTTTAGAGAAATTAAGTTTAGTTTCTTTATTTGATTATCTGTTCTTCTAGGATGAGTCAATGCATATTGAATTGGTATCCTCATATCAGGGACGCCCATATGAGAAATAATACTTCCATCTATATATTCTACCATTGAATGTATAATACTTTGAGGATGTACTATTACTTCTATTTTATCAATATCTACATTAAACAACCATTTAGCCTCAATTACTTCAAGTCCTTTATTCATCAGAGTAGCAGAATCTATGGTCAATTTTTTACCCATTGACCAATTAGGGTGCTTAAGGGCTTCTTCTATTTTGATATTTTTCAAATCATTAGTACTCTTACCTCTAAAAGGTCCTCCAGAAGCGGTTAGTATCAATTTGCTAATTTCATCTCTATTCCCACATCTCAAGCCTTGAAAGATGGCAGAATGTTCACTATCAACAGGTATTATATTTACTTTATTTTTTAAGGCTTCCTTCATAACAATTTCACCTGCAGTAACTAATGTTTCTTTATTTGCAAGTGCTATTTTTTTGCCTTCTTTTATAGCCTCTAAAGTGGGAAGCAAACCGATCATCCCTACTACAGAAGTAATTACTACATCAGCTGCTGCTATAGCTGCTGCTTCCATTAATCCTTGCATACCAAATACTACTTTTATATTATACCCTTTTAATTTGTCCTTTAAAATATTAGATTTTTTATAATCCATAACAGCAACAAGCTTAGGATTAAACTCTAGAGCTTGTCGTTCTAACAATTCAATGTTTCTGTTTGTAGTTAAAGCAACTACTTTATATTCTTGGCTATGTTTAATTACATCCAAAGCTTGTGTTCCTATAGAACCAGTAGAACCTAATATACTTATTCCCTTCACAAAATACCACCTCTTGCTCAAATAAATTTTGTAGTGTGAGTTCTATTTTGTCTTAATATCAAAGTTATGGTAATACAAAATAAACTATATAATAATATACTATAGGTCCAGTAAAAAGTATGCTATCAAATCTATCTAAAATACCTCCATGCCCAGGCATTATTTTTCCATAATCCTTAATATTGGCTAGTCTCTTAATTCTTGAAGCAGTAAGATCACCAACTTGTGCCATTATTGAACATATGATACTTAAAATAGAAATATTTATTATGTTGCCAAGTTTGAAATAGTAAGAAAATAATAAGGTTAGAACTAAAGAACCCAAAATTCCCCCTATAGAGCCTTCAATACTTTTGTTAGGACTTAAGCTTGGACATAGCTTCCTTTTACCAAATTTAACTCCAACAAAATAAGCAAAAGTATCAGTGCCCCAAGCAGTAATAAATACTATCCAAATATAAATACTACCACCTAGTAAGGCTATATGAGAAATTAAAAAAGGTATGTATAAAGCACCTAAAACAGTTATTGATATATCGTTAATTCTAACTTTCTTATTAAAGACTAAAATACATAATAAAACAACAGTATATATAAATATTAAAAGCATAAATAACTCTTTCCTATTTAAAACTATCAAAGTAAATAAGCCAATTGCAAATAAGTAATTGACAAAAAGGATGGTTTTGAGTCCGTTAATGTTTTTTATTGCTTTATCAAACTCATATAATCCAATAACAGAAATCAAAAAAACAGAAACATTTAGTAAATGTCCTCCAGTAAATACGACTATAAAAAGAAGCAACAGTCCAATTATTCCAGAAATAACCCTAGTCTTCATAATTATTCACCTAAATTCCCCCAAATCTACGTTTTCTACTCTGATATTCTATTATAGACTTATAAAACTCTTCCGTAGTAAACTCTGGCCAATATACATCAGTAAATACAAACTCTGTATAAGCAATTTGATAAAGTAAAAAATTACTCAATCGTTTTTCCCCACTTGGTCTAATCAACAAATCTGGATCGGGTTGACTTTTAGTGTAAAGATAATTTTTAAATAAATCTTCATCAATATTCTCTAGATTAATATTGCCATTTTGCACATCGGTTATTAACGATTTAATGCCATTAATAATTTCGTACCTTCCTCCATAATTTAATGCAATATTTAATTTCATTCTAGTATTGTATTTTGTCTTCTCTATTGCATTGTAAACTTCTTCTCTAGGAACAACAGGTAATTTGTCTAAATTTCCTAGAATGTTTATTTTAACATTATTTTTATGTATAGTATTTAATTCTTTCCGCAGATATTCAACTAAAAGTTTCATTAGTGTATCCACTTCGTCTTTAGGACGTCCCCAATTCTCAGTTGAAAAAGCATAGAGGGTTAAATACTCTATTCCCAAGTTTCCAGCTGCTTCAACGATTTCTTTTACTCTTTCTACTCCTTCTCTATGACCTGCAGTTCTAGGAAGTAGTCTTTTTTTTGCCCATCTTCCATTTCCATCCATTATTATTGCCACATGCTTAGGTAGCTTACTCATTTCAATTTTATTGAACAAAGTATTAATATTCTTTTTTATTTTATTCATATTCTATACCTCCACATACATGGGAACCACTAAAAACCCCTTCTTTACATAAGAAGGGGTTAAAAGTAGCTAATTACGACAGTAAAACTGCTTTCTGTTTCAGTGCATCTAAGTATTCTTGGCTCAGAAAGTATAGTCCCTTTATCTATTTTACTCGCTTTTGTTTCTATAATTTCAATTTTTTTATCACTCAATCCTTGTAATAACTCCAATCCCTCTTCTACTGGAAAACCTAGAATATCAAATTTATTCAACTACAACTATACCTCCAGTAATTCTTTTTCTTTTTGTCCTAAAAGATTATCAATTTCTTCTATATATTTATCAGTAATTTTTTGCATTTGCTCTTCTGCTTGTTTTTGTTCATCCTCAGTTATTTCTGATGATTTTTGCATTTTTTTAATTTGATCGTTAGCCTCTCTTCTCCCGTTTCTAATAGCAATCTTTGCATTTTCAGCTGCTTTCTTAACTACTTTTATTAAGTCTTTTCTTCTTTCTTCGGTCAGTTGTGGTATAACTAATCTAATTATTTTACCATCAACTGATGGATTTAATCCTAAATCAGATTTTAGTATTGATTTTTCAATCTGTGAAACAATACTAGCATCCCAAGGTTGTATAACAAGTAATCTTGGCTCAGGTGCAGAAATATTTGCTATTTGATTTAGCGGTGTTTGTGTTCCATAATAATCTATAGATATTCTGTCTAATAAAGTTGGATTTGCTCTCCCAGCTCTTACGCTATTTAAATCCTCTTTGAATGACTTAATAGTTTTTTTCATTCTTTCTTCAGTTTGCTTATGAACATCTAGATACATAATCATTCCTCCTTTACTTGTGTTCCAATTTGATCTCCACAAATAATTCTTACAATGTTGCTAGCATCATCTATGCCAAAGACTATCAAAGGTATTTTATTGTCCATACATAACGATGTAGCTGTAGAATCCATAATTCCTAATCCTAAATTTAATATGTCAATATATTTTAACTTGTCAAACTTTTTAGCATTTGTATTTAAGTAAGGATCAGAATCATAAACTCCGTCTACTCCTTTCTTAGCAAGCAATATTACTTCTGCTTCAATCTCTGCAGCTCTTAAGGCTGCAGTAGTATCAGTAGAGAAGTATGGATTACCCGAACCACCAGCAAAGATTACAACCCTGCCCTTTTCTAAATGCCTAATAGCTCTTCTTCTTATATAAGGTTCTGCGATTTGCCTCATTTCGATAGCAGTTTGTACTCTAGTGACAACGCCTATTTTTTCTAAGGCATCTTGTAAAGCAAGTGCATTTATCGTTGTGCCTAACATTCCCATATAGTCTGAAGTTGTTCTATCCATTCCTTCTGAACTTCTACCTCTCCAGAAGTTACCTCCTCCAACTACTATAGCTACTTGCACTTTCATCTCTTGCATTTTTTTTATTTCTTCTGCTATCTTAATAATAGTGTTTTCATCGATACCAAAACCTTTATCTCCTGCTAATGCTTCACCACTTAGTTTAAGAATAATTCTTTTATATTTGGGTTCTATCATGTAAACACTCCTAGCATACATATTCTACATTATAACTAAAAAACCTTCACACAAAATTAAATTTACTTTCACAAAATATGAAATCTTTATTTAAATGGAGAACACTATGTGTTCTCCATTTAATTAACCATTAATTTGCTTAGCAACTTCTTCAGCAAAATTTTCTTCTCTTTTTTCTAGGCCTTCTCCAACTTGATATCTAACAAATCTTCTTATCTTGATATTTTCACCAATTTTAGCTATTTTTTCAGATAAAAGATCTTTTACAATAACATCTGTATCCTTAATAAATGGCTGCTCTAATAAACATACTTCTTTAAAATATTTTTCGATTCTTCCAGCCACCATTTTTTCAGCAATATGTTCCGGTTTTCCTTCATTAATTGCTTGGTGTTTTAATATTTCTTTTTCTTTATCTATTTCATCTTGAGGAACTTCATCAACAGAAACATATTTAGGATTTGATGCAGCTACTTGCATTGCCATGTCTTTTACAAAAACTTTAAATTCTTCATTTTTTGCAACAAAATCTGTTTCCGTATTAACTTCTATTAAAACACCAATTCTGCCTCCGTGTATGTATGCTTCTACAATACCTTCAGATGCAATTCTTCCTGCTTTTTTTGCTGCTTTTGATAATCCTTTTTCTCTTAATAAATCAATTGCTTTTTCAATGTCACCGTTTGTTTCTTCTAAGGTTTTTTTACAATCAAGCATTCCTGCGCCTGTTCTTTCTCTTAGTTCTTTAACCAAACCTGCTGATATAGCCATTTTTAATGCCTCCTTTTTAAATTAAAAAAGTAAGAGCAGTAAGGGAAAAACTCCCCTATAACCCTTACCTTTTTGATTACTCTTCTATTTGCTCGCCTTGTTTTCCCTCTAAGACAGCATTAGCAATTGTCTCAGTGAGTAGCTTAACAGCTCTTATTGCATCATCATTTCCTGGGATAACAAAGTCTACCTCTTCTGGGTCACAGTTTGTATCGACGATACCTACTACAGGTATTCCAAGTATTCTAGCTTCTTTAACAGCTATTTTTTCCTTTCGAGGATCAACAACAAACAATGCATCTGGTGTCCTTTGCATATTTTTGATTCCACCAAGGAATTTTTCTAGTCTTTCTGCTTCATGTCTCAACTTGATTACTTCTTTTTTAGGAAGAACGTCAAAAGTTCCATCCTCTTCCATTTTTTCTAGTTGTTGAAGTCTTTCAATTCTCTTTCTTATTGTCTTATAATTCGTTAGCATTCCTCCAAGCCATCTTTGGCTTACAAAATGCATGCCACATCTTTTTGATTCGCTTTCAATAGATTCCTGAGCTTGTTTTTTTGTACCAACAAAAAGAATTTCTCCACCATTTGCAGCAACATCTTTAATAAATTCATATGCTTCTTCTACTTTTACAACAGTCTTTTGTAAATCGATAATGTAAATTCCATTTCTCTCAGTAAAAATATATTCTGCCATCTTTGGATTCCATCTTCTTGTTTGATGACCAAAGTGTACTCCTGCTTCTAAAAGACTTTTCATAGTAATAACTGACATGCGATTCACCTCCTCTTGTTTTTCCTCCACTCCCATCAATTCAATAAGGCACCATAGTGGCACAACCTTAAAGATCAAAGAGTGTGTGTAGTTTCACCTTATGTAGTATAACATACTACATATGATTTGGCAATAAGTTTTTTCTCCACATAATCATACTCTAATATAATCTTCATTTTTTCCATTTTTATACCGTCTTTTATTAATATATTTGGTGTTAATTACTCTTTTTATGTTGGAACTTCAAAATAATTTCGATTTCCCTAATACCTTTTCCAAGAATTTTTGCAATTTGTTCAGCCCTTAACCCTGAATTACTTAATTCAACTATTCTTTTAGAAATACTATTTTGAGAATCTTCACTAATTTCTTCTTTGAAATTTGTGACATAGCTGTCTTTAGAGTAGTTTACACAAATTTTATCTAAATTTAAATTTTCTGAATCTAATCCTTTTTTTTCATCATTAATTGCATCATCATTTTTATTGCTATAAGTATTGATGTTATCTAATATTTCTTCAAACTCACTTCCGTTATTAGTAAACAAAGAATTATCTTTACTATGATCATAAGCTAGTTTATATTCACCTATATTATTATTTTTACTTTTATTATTTAACAATATGGTAATAACCGATATTACTACTAAAAACAAGCCAAAAATAAGAATAATTGTATTCATTCTGCACCTCATTAAATCTTAATATCAATTTTGGAACCAATAATTCCATCTGATATAATTTCATTATTTTTGTTTTTTTCTTTTTTATTTTGTTCTTGTTTTTCATCATTTCTATGATTACTATTATTTTTATTGTCTTTATGCTTACTATTTATCTTGGCATCATAGGCTTTATCTGTTGTATTAACTTTCTTCAATTCATTTTCAAATTTCTTATTATGTAATATTGCTTGATTATGCATAAAATCTTTATGCTTATTATTTTCAATTTGCTGTACCTTTGAAACTTGTTGTGCTTTAGGAATAAGATTATTTAGATCAATTGGTCGCATTGTCTATCACCTCTAATTATAATTCATATGGACCAATCTTTATTTCATTATTTTCTCGATATACAGTACAATGCTTTATTTCATCTCTTACAAACATAACATTATTTCCTATGATAATTTTAACACCAGGATAGATAACGTTTTCAACCTTAATTTTTCCTTTTGACAATAATTCAATTTGTAATTCCATTGAGCTTAACTCTTTTCTTAGATTATCTAGTTTTTCTATAAGAATGTTTCTAGTCTGTATAGTTTTCTTAAACATATCTTCTTTTTCTCCAGTTAGCTCTCCATTTTTTGATAGTCTGTTAAAAAGAACAATGCTTTTATTCAATTTATCAATATTACTTTCCGTTTCTTCAACTTTGTTTTTAATTGATTCTTGACTAGTTCTCAGGTTGGGATCTAGTCCAACTTCTAATATAGTTGCAGTGGCCATAGTTGAGCCAATAGTCTTAGCAGCAATTTCAGTAGTAGCTTTACATATTCCTCCAACTATTAATCCTTTTTTCCCAGATACTTTTATACTTCCCTTACTTATCACTTCACTATGCATTATTGCCTCAGATATTACATCGTTTTCTGCGTCTATATAGCTATTTTCTATATATCGTGCAGCAATAGCCCTTTTTGAAATTATTCTACCTTTATTATATCCTTGAATTCCTCTTTTTAAAACAACATTGCCATGGCTCTTTATTTTAGCACCCTCAACAACCCCTTCTATTTCTACATTTCCAACTGCATCAACTTCAAATCCAGTTAAAACATTCCCCTTTATTCTAATAGCTCCATTAAATTTAATATTGCCTGTAGAATTATCAACATTCCCTTTCACTTCAAAAATATCATTTATTACAACTTTGCTATCCAATAGGATTACCTGTCCATCTTTTTCAGCAATTAGCATACTTCCATCTTCAGAAAGTCCTACATTTTTACCATACTTAAAAAACACTTCTTTACCATTTTTACAATCTATAGACTCTCCCTTTACTGTAATGCCTTTTCTTCCCTCTACAGGAGGAATTAGCTCTGCTAATATATCTCCTTCACTAACATTTTGGATTAGATCAAGGTTCCTAAAATCTGCACTTCCGTCCTCTAAAATGTGGGGAGTTGAATCAGTTTTCTTAGAGAAAAAATATTTAATATATCCATCTTTACCATCTATAGCAGGTTGTCCCTTTGCTATCAAAACTCTCTTATTATAAATCCTTTCATTTACTACCCTTTCAACTTGATTACTATCAAGTCCATATTTAATTACTTCCTTAATCTTTTCTAAAGCAAAATCTGATTCCAATTCTTTCCCACCATCTGGAGGAATCAAAATAATAAAGCCACTTAATCCATCCTCAGAAATATCTATAATCAATTCAGAATCAATTAATACCTCTTCTTGTTGCGGTGCAATTCTAAAACAAGTTTTTTCTTTTGAATGTAACGCTTCTTCTATTGCTTTAGTGTCAATATTGCTTATTTTCTTTTTTCTTATTTTATTAAGTACTTGCTTAATATTCGAATAAAAAATCTCTTCATTTTTTATAGTAAGATATACACCATCCTCTAAAAAGCTAATCTTAAAGAAATCATTTCTATCCATCTCATTAATAATTGTGTCTAAAGTTTCTTCAGCTTTTACCAACCTTTTGTTATCTTGAACATCTTCGTTAACAGCTTGCTTTAATGACATTTTTATCTTGTAAGCTTTTATTAATACTCCCATTAATGATTTACCTTTTTCTAAAACTTCAATCTCTACTTGATTTCTATCTTTGTTTAATGATTTAAGCCCCTGTTCAATTAGAGTATTAAGATCTTTTCCTTCTAAAATTATAAATTCTTGAGACATATTATCACATCCTAATAATTAATATTTGCCAACACCTTTAAGCGTCAATAAATTTTTAAGTGATAAAATTGCCTTGCTATGTATTTGTGATATTCTTGATTCAGAAACCTCTAAAATCTTAGCTATCTCTTTATACGTTAACTCTTCAAAATAATACAATGAAACTACCAACTTTTCTTTTTCACTAAGTTTTTCTATGGCTTCTTTTAATATATACTTTAGTTCCTTAATCTCAAACATTTCTTCCGGGCTTTCCTTATCATTTAATTTTAAATAAATATCTCCTTTTGTAACTAATACTTCCTCTAAAGATAGCACATTAATAGCTGAAACTTCTGAAAGTGTATTTTCTAACTCTTTTTCATCTATCTTTAGTTCGGCTGCAATTTCTTTTATATTAGCACTTCTTCCAAGTTTGTTTTCTATTACATATATTGCGCTTTCAATTTCTTTTGCCTTTTTTCTCAGACCTCTAGGAACCCAATCTATCTTTCTTAGACTATCAATAATTGACCCCCTAATTCTAATTTGAGCATATGTTTCAAATTTTAAGTCCCTACTAATATCAAATTTATCTATTGCATCTATGAGTCCAAATACACCAAACCCTATTAAGTCGTCATACTCAACATTTCCACCATAAAAATTATACATTCTTCCAGCTACTATTTTTACCAACTGAAGATATTGTTCAATTAAACTCTGCTTATAACCTATATCTTTAGTCTCTTTATAAAGTTTCCATAATTCATCCATTGTCAAATCACCACCTCCAAAAAGGTGTGTAAAAATTTAATTTTCAAATTGTTTTAACTCCATGTCCAATTGTTTTTACTAAAAGTACACCATCAAGACTATTTAGTTCTATAGTTCTACCATAATTTCCTCCAGTATCTTCAGCAATAATAGGCACATTTAGCTCTTGAAGTTTTTTTCTTGAAGCTATTACATTTCTTTCCCCTATTCTTAAAATATCATTGTTAGAATCAAAAGAAAACATTTGTGAACCACCAGCAAGCTTAGCAACTAAGCTTTTTTTGTTTGCTCCTAGCAAGACCATCTCTTCAATTAGTTCTAGAATTGCAGTATCAGCAAACTTAGCCTTGTTACTATTATTCTTAATTTCCAAACTAGATGGCAGCATAATATGTGCTAATCCAGCTACTTTACTAATTCTATCGTATAAAGCTATACCAACACAGGAGCCAAGGCCTAATGTAGTCAATATACCCATAGATTTCGTAGCTTTATAATCTGCCATTCCAACCTTTATCATTTCCATCATCCAATTACTCCTAAGCTACTTAATATTTTTTCAAAAGAACCTACCTCTGGTATCAGAAACAAATCTCCAGTAATTAATCTATCTCCTTCTTCAAATTGGGTTTCAATAAAAATAACATGGTCACCAATATGACCAAACTGAACAGCTGGCACGCTAAGAATTGCAGCAGCCATGTCCACGCAAATAGAAGGTATGGAAATCTTTAGATTTAATCCTGTTAAGATACTTAGGGAGTTAACATATGATGCTGATAGTATATTTCCCACTTCAGATAAGGCAGACATTCCCATTTCGTCTAGCTCGCTTTTTGTATCGTTGCTACCATAAAGCATGTTTACCAAATTTATTGCTGAGTCAATGCTTAACACAAACATAATATTTCCATCAATTTCATCTAGCATTTTGAAATATATACCCACTACAGGCGTTTCACTATCTCCTAAAATCTCTCCTACCTCTTTAAATTCCAGTATTTTTACCTGAGGAACTCTCATATCAATTTTCTTATCTATCATAGTCGCAAGAGCAGTTGCTGCATTTCCTGATCCGATATTACCTAACTCTTTTAGAACATCTAATAAGACCGAATTTACATTATTTACATCCATGCCTGTTCACTCCTAACCAACCTGTTCAATCTCCTTAAGCCCAATAATTTTCTCAATATCAATTAAAATAATAAGTTTTCCATCTTGTTTCCCAATTCCTTTAATGAAATCTTCAGTAATATTATCTTTTACCATTGGTGGACTATCGACTTCTTCAGAATTAATTTCGATTACCTCTGAAGAAGAATCTACCAAAAGACCTATCTGTAATTCATTAACGAAGACAATAATTATCCTAGAATTAGAGTCAATTTCTTTATGATTTAAGTCAAATCTTAATCTTAAATCTATTACTGGTACAACTTCACCTCTAAGATTAATAACACCTTTTACATACATAGGAGCATTAGGGACCCTTGTGAAATGCTGAATTCTTTCTATAGACTTTACGTTATTAATATCAATTCCATAATACTCATTATCAATTTTAAAAACTACATACTTTGTTCTCATTACTATACTGCTCATAATAAACCTCCTTTCACTAGAATAGAGAATTAACGTCTAATATTAAAGATATTTGTCCATTACCTAAAATAGTTGCACCTGCTAAATATGGTACACCTTGCAAGTATTTCCCTAAGGATTTTATTACAATTTCTTGTTGACCTATTAGCTTGTCCACTATTAATCCAGCTTCTTTTTCACCTTTTCTCACTACAACCATTATAATTTCTTCATTATCGTCAGAATCATTGATTCCAAGAACTCTATTAAGTCTTATTATTGGAAGTGTTTTATTCCTAAATAACACAACCTCTTGGTTCTGGACCTTTCTAATTTCTTTACTTTCTACAGGAGTTATCTCTCTAATAGAACTTAATGGTATTGCATATATTTCTTCTCTTATATTTATTAGAAGTGCTTGAATAATAGCAAGCGTTAAAGGTAACCTAATACTAAACTTACTACCTTTATTATGGCTAGTCTCTACTTCAACAATACCATTTATTGACTCAATTTTACTCTTTACTACATCTAACCCTACTCCTCTACCTGAAACATCGGAAACCGTATCAGCAGTACTAAATCCAGGACTGAACAATAAATCAATTGCTTCATCATAGGGCAATTCTTTTGCTTCAGATTGGGTTAATAATCCCTTATCCACTGCTTTTCTTTTGACTTTTTCTATGTCTATTCCAGCTCCATCGTCTTCGAGTTCAATAACTACATTATTTCCGTCAGGGTATGCCTTAAGTTTTATCACACCTGTTGCAGTTTTTCCTCTTTCTTTTCTAATTTCAGGGCTTTCAATTCCATGGTCTAAAGAATTTCTTATTAGATGAATAAGAGGGTCACCTATCTCATCAATTATTGTTCTATCAACCTCAGTTTCTTCACCTGACATTTCTAATTCTATTTCTTTACCAAGTTCCTTAGCTAGATCTCTTACCATTCTCGGAAATCTATTGAAGACCCTTTCAATAGGAACCATTCTAACTTTCATGACTGCATCATGAAGGCTCGTAGTTATTCTCTCCAAATATTCAATTGCTTCATTCATATTATCTCTTTCAACAGCGCCACCATCTTCAAGTCTAGTTTTAATGATAATAAGCTCACTAACTAAGTTCATCAAATTATCTAGTCTATCAATATCTACTCTAACAGTCTTTCCAATTATATTAGTAGTTCTTTTTTTCTCATGAATTACTGAACCATTACTAAGTGCAGTATTAGAATTATTATCTTCATCGTTTTTCTTGGTTTTATTATTATCAATATGTATTGGAATGTCCTCTGAAGTGTTAATACTTTCGACTAATACTTCTCTAATTTCAACATTTTCAATTTCAGAAATCATCAAAATATCATTTTTTATTTCTTCCATACTCTTATCTGTAATCAAGGTTAGAGAAAATTCTTGGTCAAATTTTTCGTCTTCAATGTCTTCAGTGGATGGAGAAGAATGAATTATATCTGCATAAGATTCTAGTGTGTTAAAAACAATAAATGCCCTTGCAGATTTGAGCAAACAACTTTTGCTTAATCTAATTATTAGGTTATAAACATTTAAACCTTTACTCTTGGCATTTTTAATGGTACTAAGAACATATTGATCAAAATCATTATTCATAGAATTAATATTTTCAACGGGATGATTGTTATTTGCAGCTACTTCTCTACCATTTAATTTGCTATTTAATTGTCTAATCAATTCAGTGCTATCTTGTTCACCTTCACTACCTGTATTTATTATATTGTTTAAATATCCTTCAAGCATGTCAAAGCAAGAAAATAGCAAATCCACTAACTCTGAGCACACATCCATTTTGCTGCTTCTTACTGCATCAAGTATATTTTCCATTTCGTGAGTTAAATTTGCAATTTTGCTAAACCCCATAGTGCCTGACATTCCCTTTAAAGTATGCGCGATTCTAAAAATTTCATTAATTAGATTTCTGTCATCAGGATTTTTTTCAAGGTCTAATAAGTGCTCGTTCATAAATTGTAGATGTTCTCTTGATTCTTCAATAAACATATCAAGATATTGATTCATATCCATATTTTACACCCCCAGTAAATCTATCAGTTCATTGCTTATTTCATTTAATGGTAATATTTTATTTACAGAACCATTATTTATTGCAGCTCTTGGCATGCCATATACTACACTACTATCTTCATCCTGTGCAATTGTATATCCTCCAGTGTTAAAAATATTCTTCATTCCATTTGCTCCATCAGAACCCATGCCGGTCATTATAACAGCTATTTTCTTTAATGACTTTACTTCTGCAACAGAATTCATCATTACGTCAACAGAGGGTCTATGTCCAGATACAGTAGGATTTTGGTCTAACTTAAGGAAAATTTCTTCATTATTCTCCAAAACTGTTAAATGATAATTACCCGGAGCGATATAACAATAGCCTTTTTTTAGTGTCTCCCCATCTTCAGCCTCTTTTACTCTAATATTTGAAATAGAATCTAATCTAGCAGCTAAAGACTTAGTAAACCCTTCCGGCATGTGTTGTACAACTAAAATACTACCATTAATATTTGCTGGAATTTCAGGAATTATTGACTGCAATGCTTTAGGTCCCCCTGTTGATGTTCCTATAGCAATTAGATATCCTGTTTCTTTGTTTACTTTATTTAAAGGAAAGCTTTTTTTGTTTGCAATTGTTTGCAAATATGGTACATAAGGCTTAATATTTCCCTTGACTACAGAAGCCATCTTAACTTTTTCAATTAAACTATTCTTTTCTTCGCTCTTATTTAAGCTAAAAACATTAGTTGGCTTAGTTATGAAATCAACAGCACCAATTTCTAAAGCCTTTAAGGTAGAATCTGCTCCTTCTACAGTTAAGCTGCTTAGCATAATTACTGGAATATTATACTTTTTTATTATTTCTCTTAATGTGGTAATTCCATCCATAATGGGCATTTCTATATCTAGCGTTATCACATCTGGATTAGCATTAACTAATTTTTCAAGTGCATCTTGTCCATTTCTAGCTGTCCACAAAACTTCTATATCTTTATCTTCTTCTAAAATATCAGATAATATTTTTCTCATAAATACAGAATCATCAACTACCATTACCTTAATTGTCATCTAAATCAATCCCTTTTTCCTAAGTTCTCTTTGTTGTTCAAAAATATATCTTATGATTGTATCTCTTTCTGAATTATCAATATTTAAAAATTTAACACCAATTTCATAGCTATAATCATTTCTATTAGATTCAGAGACTCTTACAGCTTCTCCTAGTATATTGATTTCTCTATTATCTATATTAAAAGTAAGCATAAATTGATCATTTTCTTGATGCTTATAGTTAGAGAAGATTTTTACTCCTCCGCCACTAATATCACTAGTTCTACAAATTTCTTCTAGAACTATATCTTCTTTTTTATCTTTTACTTTAAACTTTTTTTCAACTTTCAAAGATTGAGATAATCTAAAAAAATCACGTTCTTGAATTTTAACTATATCGTCAAGTCTCTCTATTTTTAATTTATAAATTCCTTTTTCACTTTTTCCAGTTACTAATGCTTTAAAAGAAAATTTACCTTTTCCTTCTTTAAAGTAGCTAATTCCTAGGATAGTATTTAGGTTAACATGTATAATAGTGCTTCTTCGTATTGGTCCACTTATTATATATTCTTTTTCATTTAATATATCCAGTATTTGACTACTATGCTTGTTGTTTTTAGCATTTATTCTAAATATTTCAATTTTGTCGCCAATTTTCAGTTGAAATGATTCTTTAGTCACTTATGTTTACCCCTCCCCTCAAAACATATTTGACAATTATTAAATAGAATTAAATTTTTGTATTTGAAAAAAAGCTTTTAAACTTACCTAAAAAACTAGAAAAGCTATTATTATTTCCACTCTCTTTGAAAGTTCCGACGATTTTAACTGCAATGTTATTAATATTTTTTGCAATAGAGGAATTGGGATAGAGAGTAATAAATGGCTGTTGGTTTTTTACAGCATCTACCACTAATTTGCTATTTAATATATACCCTAAATTTTCTATCTTTGTATTTAAAAACTTATTTGATGCAATATTCAATTTCTCAAATACACTAAGTGCTTCCTTTTGATCTTCAACTCTGTTAATTACTAATTGTAGTTTGTTATTACAACCTTTTATTCTTAATGCTTTAATAAGAGCATATACATCTGTTAATGAAGTTGGTTCTGGAGTTGTGATTAAAATTACTTCTTCTGCTGAAATTATAAAACTCATAACAATTTCTGAAATACCTGCTCCAGTATCTATTAATACAAAATCAAAAAACTTTTCTAATTCTATTAATTGTTCTTTTAAATACTCTAGTTTTTCGTGATTTAGTTGAAAAATATCATATAGACCAGATCCTCCTGCAATTATCTTAATATTATTTGGACCATCAGTCATAACATCCATTATTTTTTTATCTTTATTTAGAACACTGCTTATTGTTTCCTTGGGTAGTACACCCAATAAAACATCTATGTTTGCAAGACCTAAATCTGCATCAATTACCACAACACTATACCCAAGATCACTAAGAGAAATAGCAAGGTTAATCGTAAAATTCGTTTTTCCTACTCCGCCCTTCCCACTTGTTACGGCTATTATTCTTGTTTTGTCAGTTCTTTTTCTGAAACAATTTACTTCATGTTTTTTATCTGTTTTTTTTAATAGCTGTCTTAGTCTTTCTGCTTGATCATACATCTTTGGATTCTCCAATCAGTATTGCGCTTATTTTTTCTATATCAGGTACTTCTATGTCATCAGGTACATTTTGGCCATTAGTTATGTAAGATATTTTGTTGTTAAAATAGAACTTAGTATTTAGTATATTTCCTAAATTATTTGCCTCATCGACTTTGCTAAATATTAATTTCAAATCTTTAATAAAACTGTATCTTTTTATGATGTCTTTTATAGTTTCGAAATCAGTAGTAGCATTTACAACTAAATGAGTTTCTTTATTATTTACTGATTCAATTAATTCTTTTATTTCATTGATTTGATCCTGATTTTTATGATTTCTACCAGCAGTATCTACAAAAATAATATCTTTATCTCTGAAATTCGACATAGCCTTGTAAATATCCTTTATTTCATATATTACTTTAATAGGAATATTCATAATCTCAGCATACACCTTTAGCTGCTCAATAGCTGCTATTCTATATGTATCGGCTGTTATCATTCCTACTGAATAATTGCTATCCAAAGAAAACTTCGCAGCAACTTTAGCTAATGTTGTGGTTTTCCCGACACCAGTTGGTCCAACAAAAAATATTACTTTTTGTTTCCCATTATAAGCAATTGGAGATGCTTCATCCAAATAATCTTTTATGTTATACAAAACAATTTCTTGAACCTGAACATTATCTTTATTAGCAAGGTTTATCTGTTGACTAATATTACTGATTATTTTAAATGCAACATTCTCTTTCACTCCATTAAGAGTAAGATATTCTATATATTTAGACAACTCCTTTGGTAATTCATATTTTTCTAAATCTAAAGTATTAACTACAGATTCTACCATAGTTCTAATTGCTTTGATTTCATGTTCAATCCGATCATCTGTTTTTAAATTATTGTTTTCCTGTCTATTATTATATTTTAAATCATTATTTAAAACATAATTTAGTTGTTTTGAATCTTGTTTATGTTGTTTGCTTGTTTCTTCAAGTGCTACAACAACTTCTACTAGATTTTTCTTAAAAAATCCAAACAAGCCTGGTTGCCTAATATTTCTAGTATGCAATATAATAGCATCTGAACCCAATTCTTTTTTTACTTTGCTCATTACATCTTGAGTTGTATTACCTATAAACCTTTTTATTTTCACTATATAGTCACCATCCCAATAGATTGAACTTCGACAGAAGGATCTATTTCATTATAAGATAACACTACAAGATCTTTAGTTATCTGTTCAGTCAATCTCTTTAAATATATTCTTACGATAGGAGCTGTTAAAATAATAGGTTGCAAACCTACAGAAGTCATTTTTTCGATGTTTACTATAATTTTATTCAATATATTCTGTGCTTTGTTTGGTTCAATAGACAAATATGAACCAGTTTCAGTTTGATTAATTGATTCCATAATTAATTGCTCTAGTTCGCTATCTAAAGTTATTACCTTTAATTTATTTTTCTCAACATACTTCTTTGTAATATATCTAGATAAGCTTTGCCTTACATATTCTGTAAGCATTTCAGTATCTCTAGTAACTGCTGCGTAATCAGCTAAAGTTTCAAGTATTGTAACCATATCTCTAATAGAAATCTGCTCTTTCAATAAATTAATAAGTACTTTTTGTATTTCTCCTATTGATAAAAGTTTTGGAACTAATTCTTCCACCAAAGCACTATTTTCTTCTCTTACATTGTCTATCAACACCTTAACATCTTGTCTGTTTAAAAGCTCGCTAGCATTTCTTCTTATGATTTCTGTCAAATGTGTTGCTATAATTGATGGCGGGTCTACTACAGTATATCCTAATATCTCAGCTTTTTCTCTCTCTTGATCTGTTACCCATTTAGCAGGTAATCCAAAAGCAGGCTCTACAGTATCTATACCCACTATATCACCCTGAGCAGTACCTGGATCCATAGCTAAAAAATGATCAAATAATACTTCGCCTTTTGCTATTTCAACTCCTTTAATTTTAATTACATATTCATTAGGATTAAGTTGAATATTATCACGCAACCGTACAATTGGTACAATCATTCCTAGCTCTAAGGCTACTTGTCTTCTTATCATTACAATTCTATCTAATAAATCCCCACCCTGATTTATATCTGCTAAGGGTATTATTCCATATCCAAATTCAAGTTCGATATCCTCTACTTTTAATAGAGTCATAACATTTTCTGGTTTTCTTATCTCTTCAATTTCAGCTGATTGTGAAGTCTCTATTTCTTTACTTTCATTCTTTTTCTTATTAGAGTTCATAGTGTAGGCAACAAATATAAAAATAGCTCCTAGAATTAGATATGGTCCTAGAGGCAAGGGAGTTACTATTCCAAGAAACAGCAAGACACCGCCTACTATATACATTAAAGTTGGATTGTTTCCAAAAAGCTGAGTTAAAATATCTTGTCCTAAGTTTGATTCAGAAGCCGCTCTTGTAACTACAATACCAGTAGCGGTAGATATTAAAAGTGCAGGGATTTGACTTACCAATCCATCACCAACGGTTAAGAGTGTATATCTAACTAGAGCATCTCCTATTGTCATTTTTTTTACTACAACTCCAATAATTAAACCTCCAGTTATATTAATTAGAGTAATAATGATTCCAGCAATTGCATCTCCTTTTACAAATTTACTCGCACCATCCATTGCACCATAAAAATCTGCCTGTTGTTGTATTTCCTTTCTTCTGGTTTTAGCAACCTGTTCGGTAATAAGTCCTGAGTTTAAATCTGCATCAATTGCCATTTGTTTTCCTGGCATAGCATCAAGAGTAAATCTGGCAGCTACCTCTGCGACTCTTTCAGCACCTTTAGTTATAACAATAAAATTGATTACGACAATAATAAGAAATATAATAAGACCTACAAACACATTTCCCTGTATAACAAAATTACCAAATGCTTCAATAACATCTCCCGCTTGACCTTCACCAAGTATATATCTAGTAGTAGATATATTTAAAGACAACCTAAATAGTGTTGTAATCAATAACAAGGAAGGAAATATCGAAAACTGAAGTGCATCCTTTATATACATTGAAATCAATAAAATAAGCAAGGCAAGAGAAATATTAAGACTAAGCAAAACATCTAAAACTCCAATATGGACTGGAATTATAATAAGCATTATTATTGCTATTACTGCAATTGCTATAAAAACATCTCCACGTTTCATAAAATCCTCCTTCTAATATCTAAGGCTATAAACATAAGCAAGTACTTCAGCTACTGCTTGAAAAAGCTCTTCTGGTATGACTTGACCTATTTCTACCGTATTATATAAAGTCTGGGCAAGATGTCTGTTTTCAACAGTTGGTACTCCATGCTTTTTTGCTATGTCTTTTATGTTTTTCGCTATTAGATCAGCACCTTTAGCAACTACATAGGGTGCATCATACATTTCCTTATCATATTTTAGTGCAATTGCAAAATGAGTAGGGTTTGTAATGATAACATCAGCTTTGGGAACATCTTGCATCATTCTTCGCATTGCCATTTGTCTCTGTTTTTCTTTAATCTTTGATTTTATCTGAGGGTTACCTTCTGTTTGCTTGTATTCCTCTTTAATTTCTTGCTTCGACATTTTTAAGTTTTTCTCATGTTCCCACCATTGATATCCATAATCAAACACAGCTAAGACTAATAAGGCAATACCAGACCTCAACCCGATATTTACAACCATATTTCCAATATACTTTACTATGCTCTCTACATTTAAATCTATTAGTTTGAAAATATTGTATGTTTCTTTTATTGCATAAAAATAGATCAAATAACCTATAATAATAATTTTTAATATTGATTTAATCAGCTCAACTAATGCTCGTTTTGATATTATTCTCTTAAATCCTTCTATTGGATTTAGTCTACTAAGCTTAATCTCTAAAGTCTTTGTTGTAAACAAAAATCCAACTTGCAAATAGCTTGAGGCTATGCCTAGTATCAATACTATTGCAGTCAAAGGTCCAACAACAATGGCTACTATGCTAATTATTCGCATCATCATAATATTTATATCTTTAATATTAAAAATATCCAGATTAGACAAATAATCTTTATAAAAATTATTCGAAAAAGACAATAGATTGTTAAACATAAAGCCTCCGAAAATTTTTAGACATAAAAATGAGACTATAATAATAATAGCAGAGTTAATTTCTTTACTTTGAAGTACCTGACCTTTTTCTCTAGCCTCTCTTCTTCTCTTAGGAGTTGCTTTTTCTGTTTTTTCCTCTGAAAACAATTGTAAGTTAATTACATGCTTATAATTCACATATATCATCCTTTTTGAATAACCTTTAAAAAGTTAAAAATCTCCTCATACATATTAGTAAATATGTGCTGAAGAGTAGCAATAAACAACGGTAAAGTAATAATAATAGTTGCTATTCCAACTAATATTTTAAAAGGCATTCCAACTATGAATACATTCATTTGTGGCATTGTCTTTGCTAATATGCCTAGTAAAACATCTGCAAGAAAAATCGAAGCTAAAACTGGTGCACTTATTTTAACTCCTATAATAAAAGTTGTACTGAGGATTTTAATTAATTGATTAATAGTGTCATTTGCAAACTTAAAATATCCAATTGGAATATATTCATAAGATTGAATTAATGCGTCTAATAAAATGTGATGACCATCTATAGTAAGAAAAATCAATATACTAATTATGTAATAGTAAGTTCCCATTATGGGTACCTGAATATTGTTTTGTGGGTCGAATACATTAACCATACCAAATCCAACTTGCATATCAATAATTTGACCAGCTAAATATAAGGAAGTAAAAAAAAGATAAGATATAAATCCAAGCATTAACCCCACTAATAATTCTTTTATTGAGAAAACAATTAACTCAAAAGGAACCAATTCTAATTTCTCAATATCTAATACAGCTATTAAAATAATTGAACAGAAAAATGAAAATCCAATCTTCAATACATTTGGAATATTATTCCTGCTAAATATTGGGGTTATTAGAAAAAGCCCTGTCATTCTAATTAAAATCATTAAAAAAATCTGATATTTACTTAAAATATCTGCAAATAAGTTTTCCATTTTAGTACCTCAAACTAATTAATGTATGTGTTTATATTTACAAACAAGTTTTGTGTAAAACCGATTAGTACATTTAATATCCATGGCCCAAATACCAGAATCGATATAAGTACTGCAACTATTTTTGGTACAAAGGCTAAAGTAGCCTCTTGTATTTGTGTCGTTGCTTGGAAAATACTAACCAATAATCCAACTAATAATCCAAAACCAAGCATTGGAGCTGAAACCATTAATATTGTCCTAAGAGCTTGTTGCGCAATACTTAAAACCTCACCTTGACTCATAATATCTCTCCTTATTTAAAGCTAGATATAAGCTGACCAATTATTAAGTTCCATCCATCTACCATAATAAAAAGTAGTAATTTAAAAGGCAATGATATCATAACAGGTGGAAGCATCATCATTCCCATTGACATCAATGTACTAGCTACTACCATATCAATTACTAGAAAAGGAATGAACAAAATAAATCCGATTTGAAAAGCTGTTTTTAGCTCGCTTATTATAAAAGAAGGTATTAACACCCTAGTCGGAATATCATCTATCCCGCTTACACTATCAATTTTTGCAATTCTTAAAAAAAGGGCCAAATCTTTTTCTTTGGTCTGCTTAAACATAAATTCTCTAATAGGTGTCATTGCAATGTTTAAAGCTTCTTCCTGCCCTACTTCACCTGACAAGTAGGGCTGAATCGCCTGTTGATTTATTTCAGTCGCAATAGGAGCCATTAAAAAAAATGTCAAAAATAAAGCTATTCCTATCAAAACCTGATTGGGAGGAGTCTGCTGCGTACCTATTGCATTTCTAAGAAAAGATAAAACTATAATTATTCTAGTAAAGCTAGTCATCATAATCAATATTGATGGAGCTAAAGATAAGATTGTAAATAATACCAATAAATGAATAGCAGAAACATAGCCTTCGCTATCAGTGTTATCGCTTATAATATCTAGAGCAGTACCAATTGATGGTACTTGGGGTTCTGCATAACTAATTCCGATAGAAAAAATAAAAAATATAATCAAAATAATTGTTACTCTAAAAGTTGTTTTCATATTCTCATTCCTATCTTTTCTCAAGTAATATAATTCTTAATAAATCTCATATAATTATGGCATCTATTTATCTTTTCTTTTATTACTAAGCATTTCATTAGTACTATCTTTGCTTTTTGTTAGTTTTTCAATAATATTTTTAAAATTATCTTTATCAATTTCTATGTCTCTGAATTGGACATCCACATCATCTCTATTAAGCTTATCTAGTAATAAGAGATGGGAGTTATTATCAAAAACAATGTATATAATTCCTAATACTTCAACAATAAAAATCCTTGTGTTATTGCCTAATGAAATCGCCTCTATTACTTTAATATTTTTACTTCTGCTCATTAAGTTCGATTTTTTAGCTATAAATTTTGTAAAATAAAAAGCTAGTATTATAACAATAACAAAAGATACCAAATATATTATCGTTTTAACTATTTCATCTAACACAAGAACATCACATCCAATTTTAAGCGTATTTATTCACTATCAAGAAAATGAGCAGTCCAAATTTATACAGTCTACCCAATGGCCTTTTTAACTGCTTCAATAACTCTATCTGCTTGAAAAGGTTTCACAATAAAATCCTTTGCACCGGCTTGTATTGCTTCAATAACCATAGCCTGCTGTCCCATTGCTGAACACATAACTATTTTAGCAGTACTATCAATCTTTTTTATTTCTTTTACTGCTTGTATACCATCTACTTCAGGCATTGTAATGTCCATAATTACTAAATCTGGAGAAAGCTCCTTATATCTCTCTATAGCTTTTGCTCCGTTCTCTGCTTCACCAGCTACGTTAAATCCATTTTTAGTAAGGATATCTTTAATCATCATTCTCATGAAAGCTGCATCATCTACAATCAATATTCCATTTGCCATAATAAATCCTCCTTAATTTTTGCTTATTCTTTTAGATGGGCTAACAATATCAGTAATTCTGACACCAAAATTATCATCAATTACTACAACTTCGCCTTTTGCTATAAACTTTCCATTTGCAAAGATTTCTAATGCTTCTCCTAAAAGCTTGTCCAATTCAATTATAGTTCCTGGACCATATTCAAGAATTTCACCAATTTTTCTGGTAGTCCTTCCCAGTTCAACAGTAATATCTATAGGAATTTCTTGAATTAGCTCTATACTTTCATTATAAGCTTTATTTTCATTTGTATCAAATTGCTGCAACTCATATTTTTTTACATTTACAGGATCATGTTTAATATTATTCTCTTTATCTAAGTTATTAATTTGAGAAAATGCTTGTTTAAAAGATTTGTTATTTTCATCTGTAGTTAATTCTTTTGGTTTATTATCATCTATATAAGTTAACATTTCGTTTTCAACACTAACATCAATATTTGTTTCTGTAGATTCATTATTTCCCATAAGCTGATTTACCATATCTTGTGCAAAATTTAGTGGTATTAGTTGCATAATTTCACTATCAATTAAATCCCCTACTACCATTTTAAAAGAAACTTTTACTATAGGTTCATCATATCCAAAAATATCAATATCAAAGTTTCCTTCTTTTAAATCAATCTGAAAAGCTTTTGGTGGATCAATATCTATAAGATTAGAAAATAGTTCTGATAAAGATGTACACGATGATCCAACCATCTGATTCATAGCTTCACTAATTGCACTTATATCCATTTCATTTATATCTCTGTCAACGTTTCTACCTGTCCCCCCCATCATTAAATCAGTAATTACTTTAACATCATGACTCTTTAATATTAATAAATTTGCTCCTTTTAATCCTTGCTTATACTTAACGTTAACAGCTATAAAAGGTATTGGATACTGTTCAGATATTTCTCTTATTGTGGTTATAGATACTTTAGGTGTGGTAATAACTACTTTCTGCCCTAAAAGCGTAAATAAAGTTGTTGCCGCAGTACCCATACTAATATTTCCTATTTCACCCAATGCATCCTTTTCAATTTCATTTATCATATCTTCTTCAACATTATCATAGTTTCCTTTTAATAACATATCAATTTCTTCTTGACTTAGCATGTTATCAGTCATCGATTACATCACCGTCCCTTTGAACTCTTGTTATTTGAACTGCAACTTTGTTTTTACTAGCACCAGGGTTCCCATAAAATTTTATTTGAGTTCCCAAATTTATACAAACCTCACCATCAACCATATCATCTAACATGACAACATCACCTTCTTGAAGGTTAATTAAATCACCTATTGTGATTCTAGTTGAACCTATGTTTACATTTAAATTAATATAGGTATTCTTTATTCTCTTACGAAGAATTTCTTTATCTATGTCAGTTGCCTCTTTTTTAGTTGTAGAAAACCACAATTTTGTACTTAATTTTTCTAAAATAGGTTCTAATACAATATGAGGAATACATATATTCATCAATCCTTCAATTTCCCCAATTGATAAATTCATAGTAATTAATGCTATTGTTTCATTCGGAGAAATAATTTGTGCAAACTGAGAGTTTGTTTCAATTTTATCTAGTGAAGGTGTTAATATAATGACAGTATCCCATGCCTGTGCTATAAGACCAATAATTCTCTTCATCATATTCTTAAGAAGAGTTATTTCAATCTCTGTGAAACTTCTTATATCTACTGGCTTTTCCCCATTACCACCTAATAAACGGTCAATAATTGTAAATGCAATATTAGTTGAAATATCAACAATAATCTGTCCGTCTAAAGGTTCAAAATCAATAAGTGAAAGAAAAGCAGGATTTGATATAGCATTTGTAAACTCACTATATGCATATTGATCTACTGTTAATACAGAAACTTTTACTGGAGCCCTTAAATATCCTGATAAAAAAGTCTGTAGAAGCCTACTAAAATTATCGTGTATGATCTCCAGAGTTCTCAACTGATCTTTAGCTATTTTTTGAGGATTTCTAAAATCATACTTTTTAACCTTCTTTTCAAAACTATTATCCTTGATTTCTTTAACATCGACTTCTCCAGTGCTTAAAGCATTAAGTAGGGCATCTATTTCGTTTTGTGATAAAACTTCAGCCAATATTGTTACCTCCCTACTGAACAATAATTTCTTCAAAGTAAACTTTTGTAATACCTTTAGTGCTAAATACTTCAGCTAATTTGTTAGTTATCTCACTTTGAAGTGCTAATAACCCTTCTTTTCCCTCTAAATCATCCTCAGTTTTATTTGCCATAATAGTATTGATCTCATGTTTAATAGAAAAATTTCTATTATTAAGCTCATCAATAATTTTTTCATCTGTTAATTCAATAGTCATTTTCATTTTAATGATTTTGTTACTATTTTTTAAATTACAGTACATTTCGTCAATCTCATAATAAAAATTTTCTACAGCTTTGTTTTGCGCTATATTATTTTTATATGAAACTAGCAAAAAAACCGCACCTATTAATAGCAAAAGCATAATAAATGATATTAAAGCTATTAGTAAAATCTTTTTTGTACTCATTTTTCTAACTCCTTTTAGTTAGGTTCTATTTGACTAACTGTTGATTTTAAAATAACAATGTCTACTCTCCTATTTTTAGCTTTGTTCTCAGGTGTATCATTTGGTGCTACAGGTCTATAATAGCTATATCCTCCAGCAGAAATTCTGTCGCCTGAAATATTTTGTTTTTCAACTAAAAATCTTAAAACATTAGCAGCTCTGATAACAGACAGCTCCCAGTTTGTAGGGAATGAATTAGAGACAATAATAGGGTCTGAATCAGTGTGTCCTTCAATTTTAATTTGCTTGTCTTTAAACTCATCTTTATTCAAAATCTCACTTAAAAAAATTAAGATTTCTTTTGCTTTGGGCTTAATATCAGCTTTACCTGAGTCAAAAAAAACATTGTCTAAAACTCTTATTACTAATCCTCTCTCATCAATATGAGCCACTATTTTATTGTCTAGATTTGCATTCTCACTATATTCTTCTATTAATGCCATAAGTTTTTTAAAGTCTTCTAATTCTTCTAATTCTTTTGTTGTCAACTCTTCAGGAAGATTACTAGTACTTATGTAAGGAGATGATTGAATAGTTTTACCACCAGGCATTACTCCTAAAGAACCTTGGAAAGACTGCATTATAGCTTTGAATTTTTGTGCGTCTATTTCAGAAAAAGAAAATAATAACACAAAGAAGCATAAAAGCAGAGTTACTAAATCGCTATATGTAAGCATCCATTCTGGTGTACCTTTATTTTCTTCTTGTTTTCTTTTTCTCACTACGCCTCACCACTTTCAAGCCCTTTTTTATAATCTTTTCTCATTTCTGGTGATAAGAAAGTCTTTAGTTTTTCTTCAATTATTCTTGGATTTTCACCTGCTTGAATAGAAAGAAGTCCTTCTACCATTAGCTCTTTAACTAAGATTTCCTCACTGCTTCTGCCTTTAAGTTTATTGGCTATAGGTATAAATACTAAGTTTGCTAAAAGAGAACCATAAAAAGTAGTTACTAGCGCCAGAGACATGCTAGGTCCAACGGTTGATGGGTCATCAAGGTCTTTAAGCATATTAATAAGTCCAATAAGTGTTCCTATCATGCCAAATGCAGGAGAATAGCTACCCATAGATTCAAATACACTTTGACCTTCTCTATGCCTTTCTTCTAAAAAAGCTAATTCAGTTTCTAGAATATTTCTCACTAATTCAGGATCAGTGCCATCTACTATTAGCATAATACCCTTTTTTAAAAATTCATCTTCTATTCTTTCGCCAGCCTCTTCTAATGCTAACAAACCTTCTCTTCTTGCAAGATTAGAAAGTTCAATTAGCTGGCTAATTACTCCGCTAGGATTTAAAGGCTGTACAGTGAAGGCATGTTTTACTACTTTAAGGGAGCCAATAACTTTTTTTAAAGGATAACTAATAAAAGTAGCGGCTGTAGCACCACCTAAAACTATAACAATTGACGAAAAGTCATAAAAGTTCATAAGGCTACCTGATAACGATATACCCCAAACAACAAAAGCAGTTCCAACTAGAAAACCAATGATTGTTGCTAAATCCATTAGTCACACCTCTTTTCTATTCCTTAAATCTGTAAATATAAATGCTATTTTTAAATTCAATTATTTTTTTAATTATTTCTTCTGCAGATTCCTTCACAACAACCTTCTTTCCTGTAGTTAATGTAATAACTGTATCAGGAGTTTCTTCTATGTATTCTATAAGTTCACAGTTAAGTACGAATTCTGTATTATTCAATCTGCTGACTCTAATCATAAAACCATCCTTTTTTCTTTACCTAGGCAGTAATTTCTGCCTAGGTAAAAATTATTATTTATTATCTTTTCATATTAACTAATTCTTGTAGCATCTCATCTGACGTCGTTATAATCCTTGAATTTGCTTGAAAACCTCTTTGAGTAGTAATCATTTCAGTAAATTCTAATGATAAATCTACATTTGACATTTCAAGTGAGCCTGGAGCCATATCTCCAAATCCGCTTGTACCAGCTTTACCAATTTGAGGTTCTCCAGAGTTTCTAGTGTCTATGAAGAAATTGTTTCCTATTTTTTGTAGCCCTGCTGGGTTATCAAATTTAGCAAGAAGAACTTGTCCCAATGCTTTTTTCTCACCATTAGTAAAGCTAGCTATAACTGTGCCTGTAGCATCTATAGCAAACCCATCTAGATTCCCTGCAGTATTACCGTTTAACGCATGTGGTTTTGCATCTGCTTCGTTTGCATATTGGGTAAGTTTAGAAAAGTCAAATTCAACTTTATTATCATAACTGCCAGCTCCATTTGGTTTACCAAAACCTACTTGCGGTTCTTTAATTTCTATACTAAGATTAGCTCCACTGGTAAGTTCTCCACTATTGCTAAATGTCAAATCATGAAAACTATCATCCACAGGCTTAATAGGTGGTTCTCCATTTAAAGGCTTAATAGATATTATTCGAGACTTCCACTTCCCTGTGACATGTTTTATAGCATTTTCAGCATCCTCTTTATTTGTAAAATCTGTTACTTCTTTTTTCCATTCTCCATTTTCAAAATAATTAGCATCAATAGTATCATCATTAATTGCTTCAATAACTTTAAATATCTCAAACTCTACTTTATAGCCATTTCCAAGACTATCTCTTATTATAGTATCTGTTTTGTGAAATCCATCTGGATCTAGTACAAGTTTATAAGTAGGAGCATCTCCTATTGTTTTACCAGGTACTTCAACTATCTTATATGGCAATGTCATCCTTGAATCTAGATTTCCCCTCATCTCAACATTCTGTGTAGTTGTAGGTGGCACTGTCTCTGTTTTATTAATAGTTATTGGACTTATTTCACTTGTCCAGTTGCCATTTCCATCAAACTTGTATCCCAAAACTTTATATCCATCTGCAGTTACTAAGTTTCCATCTCTATCTAATTCAAAATTACCTGCCCTTGTGTAGAACTTGTTTTCAAAATTAGCGTCATCAGAGACTACAAAGAAACCTTCACCATCTATCATTAAGTCTGTTGGATTTTCTGTTCTTTGAACTGCTCCTTTTGTATGTACTGTGTTTATTGAACCAATATTAACTCCTAAGCCTATTTGCTGTGGGTTAGTTCCTCCTTTTCCTCCTTGAGGTGCTGAAGCTCCTCTAACTACTTGGCTAAAAACTTCTTGAAAGGTAACTTGTCCTCTCTTAAAACCAACTGTATTTACGTTTGCTATATTGTTTCCAATAACATCCATCTTTGTTTGATGAACTCTGAGTCCAGAAACTCCAGAGTACATTGATCTCATCATAGTAAATTTTCCTCCTTTTTAGGCTATTTTTTATATGTCTTCTATCAGTCAGACATAAATAACTTCCTTAAAAAGGTCCAGTTATATAATGATAGCCCCATCAATATTAGTGAATATATTATTTTTAAGCTGTTCCTTACTTACAGTAGTAACAATAGTTTTATTTTTGACACTTGCTATAAATGCTTTATCATCCATCAATATCAAAGCTTCTTTAACACCTTTTTTTGTAGCTTTATCAATTGCTTCTTCTATCTTTGTTAGTTCCATATTGTCTAAACTAATATTTCTAATCCGCATTCTTTCTACTGCATGTCTAGAAAACTTAATATTCTGCCTTTGCTCTTCTATTTTTAGTAATTCTTCAAAATTGTTTTTTGGAACATTGTGATGAACTTGTTGCCCCTGCTTTAGATTGTTATTATGCAAAATTTTATAACTAATACTTTGAATATCAACCTTGTTCAACACTATCATCTCCTAGTGTTTCTCCTAGTAATTCATCTGGGTTATCTACCGACTCTCCCGTATAAGCCTCTATAGCTTTTCTTATATTCATCAGCTCTTTAATAATTTGAACACTACCCATAACTTGATTTTCATTTAGCTTATCTAAAACACCTAACATTTCATCTTGTGAAGCTCGTACATTCTTGTTTAGCTCTTGCATTTGCTCCAATGTACTAAACTGAGCCATTTGTGCTATAAATTCTTTATCTTCCATGGGATTTAAAGGATCTTGGTTTCTAAGCTGCGTAATTAATAGTTTTAAGAAAGCATCTTTCCCTAACATCCCATTAGAATTGGTATTTGCAACTTCTTCTTTCTTATCTCCAAATTTATACCAAAGATTAGTATCGTCTACTTTATTTACACTCATGGTTTCACCACCTATACAATTAAATCAATATTTCCATTGCTTGAATACAAACCTCCAACCATAGAATTCATATCTTCTACATAAGTAGACATTACTGGTATCCCTTCAAGCTTTTGTTTTTTGACACGAACTCTCTGTTCTTGTTTCCAAGCTTGAGAATTGTTTTTTTCAAAGCTTGAGTCTTTACCAACCGAAACATCTAATGCTTCAAAATTAATTCCAAGCTCTTTCATGCTATCTCTTAGATTGCTTAAATTAGATTCGATAAGTTGCTTGATGTTAAAATTTTCAACGTAGGCTTTAGCAGTTACTATTCCTTTTTCAGTAGAAATTTTAAGAGATACTTCCCCAAGGAAATCAGGTTTTAGTTTTATTCTTATTTCATCTGTTTTGTCAATGTCAACCTTTACTTTCTCTACTATTTGTTCAAAGATGTTTTCTTTATTGAGAAAAACAGGCTCTTCTTTAATAACTATAGACTCAAATGTATTATTTATATTTTTTTGAATATTGCTCTGTGTATTATTACTAAAGCGCGTAAAAATATTTTGTAATTTGAAATTATCAGTATTTTCTGAGTCAAATTCTTCTTCAAATGTAACATCACTTATAATATCTATTTTATTATCTATTTTATTATCTATTTTATTTTTTTCTTCATCCTCAATAACATCATTAAAATAAAACTTTACCAAAGAACTAGTATTTAAATCTTCATTTTGAACTTTTTCAATATTGCTTTGATTTAAAGATACTAATTTGTGATCTCGTGTTTCATCTAATAGGATATTTTCTAGTTCTACATCTTCTTTCTTAGTTACTTCTATTTCTTGCTGTAGTTCTATAATGCTTTGTCTTGGCTGAGTTTGGAAGTTTTGAGTAAAATCAGAATTTGATTCATAGTCGTTTAAGGCAAAATCAAACCCCTGTTCAGTGTCTATATCAGTAATTAATTCGGTTAATGTTAATTCAGGAATACTAGCTTTAGCATTTCTAGTAACTGATTCTTTTATTAACAACTCTTCATTAGAGTTTACTACTTCTGGTATTGAAGGAGTAAAACAGCAATTTAAAATTACTTCTCTACCATCTTTATTAAGATTATCTAGAGAATTGCCATTTTCTTCAGTAGTTTGTTCTATGCTTTCTGCTTTTTTATTAATTTCAAATTTACTATTATTAGTATCTTCGCTTTTCAGCTTATACTGTTCTCTTATGTTTCTTTCTTTATCTCTAGTTTCTTTTGCCTTAACTACTTGATTTTTTACATTACAAGAATTCAAGTTATCATTCTTACTTGAATCTAATTGATTAGCTCCTTGTCTTTTATGACTAAAAATATCGTCGAAAGATGTATTCTTAGGCTTTTCATACTTTCTTCCTTTTTCAATTGTCTCTTTTGAATTATAATTACTTGATATAAACTGCAATAAATCTGTTTTCATATTTTTTCACCTCCTTTCAATACCATGTTTATATTATTGAACAGCAAACTGTCTAGTAATTTCAGCTGCTTTATTTGTATCCATAATACTTAAAACCTGTGATACTTTTTGCTTCTTCATATTTTTTAATACGTCCATAATTATGGATGAATCAGATATAGAATAAATTGGGTTATCATCAATTTCAAATATAGTAACACTGTTCTTGTTCACCATCATTTTCTCTACTATTTCAACAATATCAGTTGATTCCATTTTTTCATATAAAGTTACTAGCTCAGATATTTTTTTATCATATTGCTTCTTAAAGCTTATTGCTTCAATAATTTTTACAGCTCTTGACTCGTCTTGGTCAGTAAGCTCTTCTAGCTTTTCAATCCCAGTTATCAACTGATTCGCAAACTCATCATCTGAATTAATTAAAATATCAGAAGCCTTCTTGATACTAAGCCCCATATAAATACTAGATAATTCATCTATTTTGAATTTTTCACTATTTCCTATTTCAGTAAAAGCCTTTTCCGTGTCCATTACTTCATATACCTTTGAACATTGTTCCAATTCATATTCTCTTTTTTCTTTTTGAAGCAAAAACAAATTAAATTTTTTCCTTCTATTTGTTTCAATATGAGAGATTATTTTATTTTTGGCATTAGGATTCATATAGTAAAGAATATCAATAGCTCTACTTTCTTTCATATTAGTAAAGATTTTACCCAACTCTTTGCCATCCCTGCCTTCTTCAACCATCAGTTCTACTTCTTCTATTGCTAGGTTTAGTTCTAGTTCTTCTAGATTTTTCAGTTCTTCGTTTAGAGCAATTTCATGCTCAGATTTTATTTCTTCGTATATAGTATGGAGTAAATCTTTTCTAAGTTCAATATTCCTAACTAATTTGATTATATCCTTAGTCTTAGTTGAGGATTTTTGGTTCATTCTCTTAATAACATTATTAAATAAGCCTTCATCTGACTTTTTTATGATGTATAGCTTGTCAGCAGAACTCTCTTCATTTATTGAAAGATAGTAGTTGGCAAGATAAGTCTCCTTTTCTGCCTTTTCACTCTCAGTAGGATATTTACTAAAATACTCTCCCACTACTCCTGGTCTATCCCTAAGGAATTCGTTGGTGGATTCTCTAAAATTGTTATTTGAAAAATATACTAACGCAAAAACTGTAATAGGTATTAGAGTAAAAACTAAAACAAATATTAATATAATCTTGAATATTTCTTTGCTCTTTTTCTCTTTAAGCATCTTTGTCCCTCACTATTTCATACTGCTTTTATAACAAACAATTTGATCAACAATTTTTTCTTCTTCTTTTTTCATTTTGTATAAATAATTATCTAAATCCCTAGACTTTAAATTTTCAAGTGTTTTTTTGTCAATAGATGAACTTATTAGCTTGTATCTGGCAGATTCAACATCTTTTTGTGCTTTTTCAACTAATGTTTTTTGCTCGATTAATTTATCTTTTACATTCTCTAAATATCTATTATAATTCCTTAAATCATTTATTGTGGTATTTAAAGTTATTTTATCTCTTTCATAATTTACACTCTCTTTATGTGATAAAATTCCCTCAAGTAATACAACCTCATCATCTAGTATTTTTTTTGCTCTACCATACTCGTTTTTATTAATCTCTTCTATTTTTTCCCTATATTCTAATACCTTGTTTAATCTAAAATTAAACTTTGCCAAAATATCAGCTCCTTATCAATCAAATCTAGTTAGTATTAGAATTAACAGTAATGTTTTCTAGCATTTCGATTACCTGATCAAAAGAAAAATTGGAGTCACTATCTTGTTTCAAAAAATCGTTAATTAAGCTAATTACCTTTATTGCTCTATCAATCTTAGGATTAGAGCCTAGTTTATAAGCTCCTATGTTTATTAAATCTTCTGATTCTCTATAGGTTGCTAGAATATCTTTAATTGCGTTTGACATAAGAATATGTTCTTTCGAACATACGCTAGGCATTACTCTACTCACGCTTTGTAGTACATCTATTGCAGGGTAATGATTTTGATTTGCTAGCTTCCTATTTAAAACAATGTGTCCATCAAGTATTCCCCTAGCTGTATCAGTAATTGGTTCATTTAAATCATCTCCATCAACTAATACTGTATATAGTCCAGTTATACTGCCAGAAGATGAAGTGCCTGCTCTTTCTAGAAGTTTAGGTAATATTGAGAATACTGATGGGGTAAATCCACGGGTGACTGGAGGTTCTCCAATAGCAAGTCCTATTTCCCTTTGAGCCATAGCAAATCTTGTTAAAGAGTCCATCATAAGCATTACATTCTTCCCCTTATCCCTAAAATACTCTGCAATTGCAGTAGTCAACAAAGCTCCTTTCATTCTAACAAGTGCAGGTTGATCTGATGTAGCTACTACTACAACTGAATTTTTTAATCCATCTTCTGCTAAATCGTTTTCAATAAATTCCCTTACTTCTCGGCCTCTTTCCCCAATTAATCCAATAACATTTATATCAGATTTTGCATTTCTAGCAATCATGCCCATTAAAGTACTCTTACCTACACCACTTCCTGCAAATATGCCAATTCTTTGCCCCATTCCACATGTCAATAAACCATCTATCGATTTTATACCTAGTGGCATAATCTTAGTTATTTTAGTTCTTTCTAGCGGATTAGGAGGTATATTTGAAACAGGATACTGCTTGATTGTTGCTATAGGGTCTTTTCCATCCATCGGATTTCCTAATCCATCTAAAACTCTTCCTATTAGCTCATCGCCTACATTTACTTGCAGTGAATGTCCACTCGCAACAACTCTACTTCCTGGACCAATACCTTCCATATCACCAAATGGCATCAATAAAATTTTATCATCTCTAAATCCTACTACCTCCGCCATAATAGGCTCACTTGAATTAAAAGGTATTATATAACATAACTCTCCTATTTTGGATTGTGGTCCTTTTGATTCAATAGTTAGACCTGTTACCTTTGTAATCTCACCATTGTATTTCATAAATTCTACAGTGTCTAGAATATCTAAGTATTTCTTAATGTTAATATTACACATGATTATCACTCGCTATTAAGTAAAGTAGTCAATAACTTTTTCATTTCTTCTATCTGCAAGTCCAAGCTCACGTCAACTATTCCCCTAGAGCCTTCAATGATGCAGCCTCCTTTTGATAGGTTTGAATCCACACGTATTTGAATATCCTCAATCAAATTTGCCATTGCCAATATTCTTTGCTTGGACATCTCTACAATGTCATAATCTTCTTTAGAAACTTTAATTATTAAATTTTCTTTTACATTAAGACTATCGATTCCCTTTAAAATTATTGAAATTATTGCTTCTTTATCATTTTCAAGTTTTTGATTTAATATTTTTTCACACAAGGACATTACTAAGCATATGACATCTTTTTCAATATTCGAAAGAATTTCTTCTCTTTCTTTTAGATAATTTCCCTTAATTTTATTTGCTTCTACAATTAAGGCATCGGATTTTTCTTTTCCATCATCATAACCTTCTTGAAACCCTTTTTTGTATCCATCTTCATTGGCAGAATCAAAAATACTTTTTACATGAGAATGGGTATCCTCAAGTACTTTTTCTGCTTCTTTGCTAGCATCTAGTATAATATTTTCTGCTTCTCTTTTTGCTTTCTCTATTATTTCGTTTGCTAATACTTTTGCTTCTGCAATTTTATCATTTAAACTTATTTCTTTTTCTTCTTCAGTATTTATCATGAGAGGTGTATCAATAATTCTGATCTGAGAGGATTTAATAATATTAGACAACTACCTCATCTCCTCCTCTCGGTGTAACTATTTCTCCTTCTTCCTCTAATTTTCTAATTATATTAACAATGTTCTGTTGAGCTTCTTCGATATCCTTAAGTCTCACAGGTCCCATGAATTCCATGTCTTCCTTAATCATTTCCACTAAACGTTTAGACATGTTATTAAATATAACATCTTTAACTTCTTCACTTGCTCCCTTAAGAGCAACAGACCATCTGCTATTATCTATTTCTCTAACAAATCTCTGAATAGACCTACTGTCAAGGGTAACTATATCTTCAAATACAAACATTCTCTTTCTGATTTCTTCGGACAATTCTGCATCCTTAACTTCAAGCTCTTCCATTATATATTTTTCAGTACCCCTATCAACAGAATTAAGTATAGATACAATTGTAGATATTCCTCCAGCAGTAGTAAAATCTTGAGAAACCAAAGTAGAAAACTTACTTTCAATTACACGCTCAATTTCTTTTATTACCTCAGGTGAAGTTCTATCCATAACAGCTATTCTTCTAGCTACATCTGCCTGCTTATCTGTAGGCAGCTTTGCTAGTATTTGTGCAGATTGACTAGGCCTTAGATATGCTAAGATTAATGCAATAGTCTGAGGATGTTCATTTTGGATATAATTAAGTATTTGATTAGGATCAGCCTTCCTAACAAATTCAAAAGGTCTAACCTGTAAAGAAGCCGTTAGTTTATTTATTACATCTACAGCTTTTTGGGATCCTAGTGCTCTTTCTAAAACATCTTTTGCATAATTAATACCGCCTTCAGATATGTATTCCTGTGCTAAACATAGTTGATAAAAACTATCTAATACACTCTCTTTTTCTTCAGGTGAAACAACTCTCATGTTTGCTATTTCAAGGGTTAATTCTTCAATTTCTTCGTCATTTAAATGTTTGAAAATTTCAGCAGATTTCTGTGGTCCTAGAGTTATTAAAAGAATCGCTGCTTTTTCTTTACCCTTCATAGATTGTTTTATAGACATAATTTCACCTCTATTCTTCATTTAACCAAGTTCTTAAAAGCTGTGCTACTGCATCAGGCTTTTTATCAACAAAATTATTTATCTGTTCTTTAACTTTAGATTTTTCAGAATCGAAATCAATGTCTTCGATAATAGCCATTTCATTGGCCTTCTGCTCAATCATTTCATTTATATCAATTTCTTCTTGTTTTCTCCTTCTGTATATTATTATTGTTATTATTGCTGAAGCACCTGCTACTGCAAGTCCAAATATTAGATATTTAAGCCAAGATGGAGCTCCATTCTTTACGTCTTCATTAATGCTATTTTGAGCTGAAAATCCATCATTAAATGATATTGCACTTACTTCGACTTGCTTTGTATCAAGACCAGTTGCAGCAAATATAAGATCAGAAAGTTCTTCCTTAAGATCGTCTGTAAGTTCTCCCTCTGGCAATGAACCTTTATTTAGTATTATTGCCACAGTCAAAGATTCAACTTGACCAGGAGTTTTTCTAATTTGCTTATTTATCTCATTTAACTCAAAATTTATAGTTTCGCTTGCTTTATCATATTTTGAGTTTTCTCCTTCTTGCTGGACATAATTAGTAACATCTTCTACATTTGAATCTACTCCTGGTACACCACCTTCAAGAGTGTTTGTCATATGTTCTTCAATTTTTTCCATACTACGTACTAATCCTTCTTCCATACCTTCAACAGGTGGACTAAACTCTAGAATGTTTGTCATTTCACTATCAAAATTAACTTTTACTCCCGACCTTACTACAACATTACCATATCCAAAAACACTTTCAAGAAAGCTTTTTATACTTTTATTAATTCTCTCTTGAAGACTTTGTTGAAAATTTAACTGCTCTGTTAAATTAAAATCTTCTTGGTTTTCATTTGTAACTGTTAAAACCCTTCCTGTATCGTCTACAACAGAAACATTTTCTGCATCCATACCTATTGCCTTTGCTACATGATCTTGAACTCCTTTTACTTGTTCTGTAGAAAGTGTTCTATTACCCGCGAGAGTAATAAATACAGATGCTGAAGGTTTCTCATTATCGTTCAATACATAACTCGTATTCTCAGGTATATTCAAAAAAACAGACGCTTCTTCAACTCCATCGATTTTTTCGATATCCATAGCTAAATCATTTGCTAATCCATAGTTCGCCCTCTGCTTTTTATCATATTCAGTCATAGTCCAACTTAAATCATTTAATGCGTCTTCCTGACTATATCTACCTTTAGGTATTCCTTCTGTAGCTAATTCCATTTTTGCTCTGCTTTTCATGTTTTGTGGTACTAAAATGGTGGTTCCGTTTTGTTCATCTTTCCACTTGATATTCATTTCATCAAGAACTTTCGTCACTGCCCCTGCATCTCTAGGATTTAAACCGTTAAATAGAACTTCATATTTAGTTCTTGTAGCAAAAAGAATTAGTGCTGTAATTCCAAATACTAAAACTATACTCCCCACTATAAGTTTTACCTTTTTCTTCTTTTCCAAATTACTCCAAAGGTCAGTCAATTGCCTTTTCATTTGCTGTATAGATTCTCCCACCAAATCACCTCATTTCTTACCGGTTGATATTAAACTTGCATTCTCATGATTTCTTTATATGCATCAACTACTTTATTTCTAATGGCAAGAGTCATTTGAAGTGCAATCTTGGCTTTTTCTGATGCTATTGTAACATCATGGATGTTTTCAACTTGACCCAAAGCTAATAGCTTTGTATAACTTTCGGATTCGGTTTGTAATTGATTTACTTCATCTAGTGCATTCTTTAAAAAATCATTGAATGCAGTTTTATTTTCAAGCTGCTTTCCTAATATTTTTTTATTATTTTCGGTAAATGTATTGCTTAATTTTTCTATTTTCATAATTATCCTCCATTAACGTCCTATTTCTAAAGCTTTCATAGCCATATTTTTTGCTGAACTAATGGCACTCATGTTAGCTTCATAGGCCCTGGTAGCAGAAATCATATCTACCATCTCTGTTGTTATATCAACATTTGGCATTTGTACATACCCATTACTATCTGAATCAGGATGCCCAGGTTCATAAATTTGTTTGAAAGGTGTCTTATCTTCTATTATTGCAGAAATTTTCACACCTTTAGCATTTAAAAGTTTATTAGAATACTTTGATAAGCAATTTGAAAATGGTGTTGCCTCATTTTGTTTAAATACCACCATCTGTCTTCTATAGGGCGTTCCACCACTAGTTCTTGTGACACTAGCATTAGCAATGTTCTTTGAAATTATCTCCATTCTAGTCCTTTCAGCAGTCATGCCTGTAGCACTAATATCAATAGTGTTAAATATTTTCAAAACTATCTACCTCCTTCATTTATGACTGAATTTATTGCATCAAATTGTCTAGATATTTGCCTACTAATAGCATTGTAATAGATTTCATTCTTAGCTCTTTCTGCTATTTCCACATCAATATTTACACTATTACCATCTCTTCTTACTGCTATATTATTATGAGTTCTAATTGTTGAATACGGTGTATTTCCTAAGTTTCCTCCAATATGTTTAGCATTAGTAGTATTGAGTCTAAGCTTGTTCTTTTCTAATTCATCTTTAAGTAAATTTTCAAACTCAACTGTCACTCTTTTATAGCCAGGCGTATTAACATTAGCTATATTATTAGATATAGCAGCATGTCTTAGCGAAGAACCATCAAGTGCTTTTTTTAGAAAATCTGATGTGTCAAACATTTTGTTTATCATAAAAATACCACCTTTTAAAGAAACTATACCACATAGTTCGCATTCTGTAACATAATGTCGATTATATAGCATTCATTCTTGTGTTTAACCTAATATTATTGTTTTTTTAACATAATATTTATTAATTCTACTTAGTTTTCGTTTTTCCTTCTATTTGGTAAAATTTTTCTTTAGATTTACTGATTTAGTCCCTAAGACCCATGATTGTTGTCGTATTTAACTTTCCCTGGTATTAATCTAATAATAGATAATAAAAAAAGCCGATAGAAAACTATCAACTTTGATTTAATATTTTAAGCTCTTCTAAAAGCTTATCGTTTAGAATTTTAATATGCGTTCCCTTCATGCCTAATGATCTAGATTCGATTACACCTGCGCTTTCAAATTTCCTTAAAGCATTTACTATTACTGACCTAGTTATACCTACCCTGTCTGCAATTTTACTAGCTACTAATAAGCCTTCAGTACCGTCTAATTCATTAAATATATGCTCTATTGCTTCTAACTCAGAATAGGAGAGCGTACCAATAGCCATTTGAACTACAGCTTTTTTTCTAGCTTCTTCTTCTATTTCTTCGTTTTTAGATCTAAGGATTTCCATTCCTACAATAGTAGCACTATATTCAGCCAAAACTAAATCATCCTCTGAAAACTCTCTCCCGAATCTTGCCAACACTAGTGTTCCTAACCTTGTCCCCCCGCTTACTAAGGGTATTATTGTAGTAATCTTATCTTGATAATCACAACTAGAAACCTGGTCAAACACACATTCAGAAATTTCTTTTATGTTCTCATTTGTTTCTGTTATTTTTAATAGCTCGTTATTATAGTCTTCAGGAAATCTTCTTTCTTCTACGACCTCATTGTGAAGTATGCCACATTCAAAGCCTTCGTGTAATGCAAATCCTAAAACCCTTCCTTTTCTACTAGAAATATAGATATTTGCATCTAGAATATCCGATAAAACCTTGCTTAATTCTGTAAAAGATACTGGTTGAGATCCAGTATTTTGCAGTATTTTATTCAATCTTCTAGTCTTCATTAATAAACTTTCACTCATTTAAATCCTCCTTTAAAATATAATCTTAAGTTTCTCTATACGCAGTAAACACTCTTTTTCTATTTGTATCCTTGTAATAATATTAAAGTAATAATTAACATCAAAATGTATTTTTTATAGTTTAGTTTTTTTGAGAATTTTATCACTACTTTTTAGACCGTCAGAGCAATTAAAATGTTATCACACTTTTCGTAATATTTCAACATATTTAGCGTTTAAAAGATAGCTTACTTTAATTAATTATTATTTGTCCTTAATCGTTTCGACAAAACCACATTTCTGGTTAATACATTTTTTTTCATTAGCTTTTTTAGTTCTTTTTTCCACTAAAATACCTTTACATTTTGGGCACTGTTCATTAATTGGTTTATCCCAAGAAACAAAAGTGCATTCAGGATAATTGCTACATCCATAAAATTTTCTACCTCTTTTAGATGTCCTCTCAACAATGTCGCCATCACACTCAGGACATTTTACACCTATCTCTTGGTTTATTGGTTTTGTATTCTTGCAATCAGGATATCCGGGACAAGCTAGGAATTTACCATATCTGCCCATTTTTATCACCATATTCCTACCACATTTTTCACATATCACATCTGTCTCTTCATCTTGTATTTCTATTTTGCTTATATCCTTTTCAGCTATTTCTAATTCCTTTGCAAAATCTTTGTAAAAATATTCAATAACCTTTTTCCAATCTATATTTTCCTCTTCAATATTATCAAGCTGTTTTTCCATCTCTGCTGTGAACTCTTCATTAACTATACCTTTAAAATATTCTTTTAGTAAATCTGTAACTACAACTCCTAACTCAGTAGGTCTAAAAACCTTTTTTTCAAGTATTACATATCCTCTGCTTAGTATTGTACTTATTGTGGGTGCATAAGTACTTGGTCTACCAATTCCTAATTCTTCTAAGGTCTTAACTAGTGAGGCCTCGGTATATCTTGGAGGAGGTTGCGTAAAATGCTGTTGAGGAACTATATCTTTAAGAACAAGTTCCTCTCCCATTTCTAATTCTGGTAGCAATACGTCTTTTTCATCTTCTGAAGAATTATAGACCTTTAGAAAGCCCTCAAAAACAATTTTAGATCCTGTTGCCTTAAAAATATAGTCCTTAACACTTATCTTAATAGTAAGGGTTTCGTATAAAGCTGGAGACATCTGGCTTGCCACATAACGCTCCCAAATTAATTTATAAAGTTTGTATTGATCATTTTTTAGTGAATTTTTTACTATTGTTGGTGTCCTAAACACCGAGGTTGGCCTTATAGCTTCATGGGCATCTTGAATTTCTTTCTTCTTCTTTACCTTGTTATTGTTGAATGCTCCTAAATATTTTTCTCCAAATTCATTTTTAATAAACTCATTAGCATTATTTTTAGCTTCTTCAGAAATCCTTGTGGAATCAGTTCTAATATATGAAATAAGACCTATAGTTCCCTCTCCAGCAATATCAACACCTTCGTACAATTGTTGAGCTATCATCATAGTTTTTTTTGTTGAAAAACCAATGCGTCTTGAAGCTTCTTGTTGTAGGCTACTAGTTGTAAATGGAAGACTCGGGTTTCTTTTTTTCTTTCCTTTTTTTACATCTTGAACAATAAATTTTTCATTCTTAATAATAGAAATTACTTCATCTACCTGTTCTTTTGTATTTAATTCTATCTTTTGTTCCTTATCATCTTTTTTCTCTCCATAAAAAGAAGCTTTAAACTTAGCTTTGTTTTTCATTAATACAGCATCCAATGACCAATACTCTTTTGGTACGAATTTTTCTATTTCTTTTTCTCTATCACATATTAATTTAGTAGCAACTGACTGAACTCTCCCTGCACTAAGTCCTTTTTTTACCTTTTTCCAAAGTAAAGGGCTAATTTTATACCCTACTAGCCTATCTAGTACTCTTCTTGCTTGTTGCGCATCTACTAATGATTTATTTATAGGTCTTGGATTCTTAATAGCATTTTGTATAGCATTTTTTGTAATCTCATGAAATTCTATTCTATTTTTTTCTGTTTCTTCTAAGTCTAGAATAGTTGATAGATGCCAAGAAATAGCTTCTCCTTCTCTATCGGGGTCTGTAGCTAAAAATATTTTTCTTGCTTTTTTTGCTTCATTTTTCAGCTCCTTAATTATGGGTCCTTTTCCTCTAATTGTAATATACTCTGGTTCAAAGTTATTATCTATATCTATCCCAAGTTTACTTTTAGGTAAATCTCTAATATGCCCAACAGAGGCCTTAACCTCATATTTTTTTCCTAAAAACTTCGATATAGTTTTAGCTTTTGCAGGTGATTCAACTATAACTAAATCCTTTGCCAAAACTTCCACCTCCGAATATCATAATGCATGTTATTATATCAAAAATAATAATTAAAATCTATTAAACTATATTATCTAATAGTATAAATCCTCCCTGGTAGTTGCTTTATAACACCTTTCATTTCTAGAATTGTAAGAATGCTATTTAATTCAATAATATTAATACCTGTCCTATAAGTTATTAAATCACAATGTATAGGTTTTTCCGATATACATTTTAATATCTTTACTTCATCGTCACTAAATTGATTATAATCTATTTCTGCTTTAACATTAAGATTTGAATATCTTTCAAGTAGACATGGTATTTCCTCAATAATGTCTTCAACTGACATAACTAATTTTGCACCATCTTTAATAAGAAGATTGGTTCCTCTACTAAAAATACTATTTATATTACCTGGAACTGCAAATACATCTTTACCTTGTTCCATAGCATGATGGGCTGTTATCAATGAGCCACTTTTTTCTGTTGCTTCTACTACCACTACTCCTAAAGAAAGTCCGCTAATAATTCTATTTCTCTGCGGGAAATTATAAGGCAAAGGTTGAGTTCCTAAAGGAAATTCTGAAATGATACAACCATTGTCCTGGATTCTATTATATAATTCCCTGTTTGATCTTGGATAAACCACATCTACCCCACATCCTAAAACAGCAATTGTCCTTGCTTTACTAATTAATGAGCTAACATGCACTTGTGTATCTATTCCTTTAGCCATTCCACTTACCAAAGTAATTCCTAACTTTGCAAGTTCACAAGTTATTTTTTCTGCTACCCATCTTCCATAAACTGTTGATTTTCTTGCACCGACAATGGCAATAGCAGTTGCATCTTCGTGAAGCAATTTACCTTTGACATATAGAACTTTTGGACAATCATTAATAAATCTAAGCCCACTTGGATAGTCTTCATCATAATATGTTATCACACTTGCTTTACAATCACTTATCTTTTTTAATAAGTTTTCGTAATATAAGTCATTTCTATTCCTAATAATATTATATTTTGTTTTATCGTTAATTTCTTTTATAGACATAATTTCCTTAGAATCTATGCTCCAGAGAAATGATAGCTCTCCAAAGTGCTTTTCCAATATGTCTATTGTTTTAATGCTTACTCCTTCAATACTTGTAAGCCATATTAATGTATCTCTATTATCCATAATAGACCACCCTTAAAGATTTTACCAATATTTTCTATCTAAACTTCTATATTGAATAGCTTCCGCTAAGTGCTGGTATTCAATACTTTCCTTTCCATCTAGGTCAGCAATTGTTCTTGCAACCTTTAGCACTTTATTATACGCTCTAGCACTAAGCCCAAGCCTCTCAAAGGCTTCTTTTACAAGCTTTTTGCTTTTACTGTCTAGCTTGCAATACTTATTAATATCTTTTGTAGATAACTGAGAATTAGAAAAAATATTATCATTTTTATATCTATTTAGTTGTAATAGCCTTGCTTTATTGACCCTTGCTCTAATCTCTTTTGATGATTCTGATTTACAGCTATTTTCCTCTAAGTCACTATAAGCTACAGGCGTTACCTCAATATGAATATCTATTCTGTCTAACAAAGGTCCACTAATTTTACTTAGATATCTTTCAATATTTTTTTGACTACAACTGCATTGATGAACCGGATCGCCGTAATAACCACATGGACAGGGATTCATACTAGCAACTAACATAAACTTCGTAGGATAAGTTAGTGTTGCATTTACTCTAGAGATCGTAACTATTCCATCCTCCATAGGCTGTCTAAGAACTTCAATTACATTCTTAGAAAACTCAGGTAATTCATCTAAAAATAAGATGCCGTGGTGTGCTAGAGATATTTCCCCTGGCTTTGGAATTCTTCCTCCTCCTATTAATGAAATAGAAGAAGTTGTATGGTGTGGTGCCCTAAAGGGTCTATTACTAATAAAAGGCTTATTATTTAATAGTCCAGCAATACTATATATTTTAGTGATTTCTAAAGATTCTTCAAAAGTGAGCTTTGGTAAAATAGATGGTAGCCTTCTTGCAGCCATAGTTTTCCCAGAACCAGGCGGACCAAGAATCAGCACATTATGATGGCCAGCAGCAGCTACTTCCATGGCCCTCTTCAAAGCTTGCTGGCCTTTTATATCAGCAAAATCATCGTAGCTATAATCTTCTTCAACTATTGGAGCATTTGAAGATGTATATGATTCTATTACTAATTCACCATTTAAAAACAGAACTAATTCTTTTATGTTTTTTACAGGAATAATATCAATGTTTTTAACTACGCTACACTCATCTCTATTGTCAAAAGGTATAATTATTCTTTTTATTCCTTGTTCCATTAAGGAAATAGTAATTGGCAATGCGCCATCGACTCTGCTTATATTACCATCTAAAGATAGCTCACCTATAAAACAAGTATCTTCAAAGACTCTATGCTTAACAACTTCCATAGCAGCTAATATTCCGATAGCTATAGATAAATCTAGCTGAGAACCCTCTTTTCTAGTATTAGCAGGCGCAAGATTTACAGTTATTCTACTTAAAGGAAAATCAAATCCACTATTTTTTATAGCCGTTCTTACTCTATCTTTTGACTCTTTTATAGAGATATCTGGTAGACCTACTATGCTAAACATAGGAAGCCCACGAGAAATGTCGGTCTCTACTTCTACAATAGAACCATCTAATCCTTGTAGGGAACAGGTTTTAACTTTAGATAGCATATGGTTTTCTCCTCTTTATTTAGTAATAAAAAAATATATCAGAATAATTGTCATATTTTAGTTTATTCTATATTTATGTATAATTCAATACTAAGTTTATTATTCCTTCAAATATTCTGATAATTTAATTGATAAATATAATTATTGACTTTCTTATTAAAAATAAAAAAGCTGCCACTTCTAAGGGCAGTCTGACTCCTATATCTTTTCAACATCACCATAATCATTACCAAAAGTATTAACTGTAGCTTTTTTTATAGTTTGATTTTCAAAAGGTTTATCGCTATAGTCTCTTTTAACATTTACAATTCTATCTACTTCTTCTTGGCCTTCAATAACCTTTCCGAAAGCTGCATACTCACCGTCTAAGTGAGGTGCTTTCTCTACCATAATAAAAAATTGAGAACCAGCTGAATCTGGCATCATAGCTCTAGCCATAGAAATAATTCCTCTTTCATGCTTTAAATTGTTTTCAAATCCATTGCTTTTAAATTCACCTCTTATAGAATAGCCTGGTCCGCCAGTTCCAGCTCCATGAGGACAACCTCCCTGTATCATAAAACCAGGAATTACTCTATGAAATATTAGCCCATCATAGTAGCCTTCTTTTACTAGTGAAATAAAGTTTCTTACAGTATTTGGTGCTATTTCCGGATATAATTCTACCTTAATAATATTTCCGCTCTCCATTTCTATGGTTACTATAGGTTTATTACTCATCTTAATCCTCCCATTATTATAAAATATGTATATACAGCATATATTATTATATATTGTTTTCATGGATTTTGAAACAAATAAATAAACAAAAAATTTTAATTATGATAAATATAATTATATAAAATACATTATCCCTACTTTCAATATTATTATTCCTTGGGCAATAGTCAAATAGCGACATTGTCTTTTTTTATTATTAATAATTTGTAACTTTATACAACTATATGTCCATAAGAATAAAAAAACAATAATAGAACATAATATTATTATGTTAACTCATTTCGCTATATACGGACTCTTAGGAATGTTAATGGAAGTATTTTGGACTGGATTTCATTCTCTATTATCAGGAAATTTAAATTTAATAAGCAACACTAGCATTTGGATGTTTTTTATTTATGGCTCAGCGGTATTCTTAGAACCGATACATGACAAAATAAGGAGGAAAAATATAATAATTAGAGGTTTATTATGGGCAACTTTGATATATTCTATTGAATTCTTTTGTGGTTTTCTTTTAGAACAACTAATTGGTTCCTGCCCATGGGATTATAGGAGTTCAACCAAATACACAATTAGAGGATATATAAGATTTGATTACTTACCAGCATGGTTTATAGTAGGTTTATTTTTTGAAAAAGTGCATGACTTTTTACGCGAAAATATAACAAATAAAATATAAGATACCTATGGAATCATGTCCAAAAAGCATTTTGAATATGATTAATTTTATTGCCATTCTCTTTCAAAAAAACCTCAATAATATCAAATCTATATTGACAATTGGTTAATCCCTTAAAATTTATATAATTCTGTGCTGTACGTATTATTTTTTGTTGCTTCTTATAGTTTACTGATTCATATGGAAAACCATAATTAGTATTACTTCTTGCTTTAACTTCTACAAAGACAATAATATTACTTTTTTTAACAATAATATCTATTTCTCCTATCTTAGTTCTAAAATTTCTTTCTAGTATTGAATATCCTTTTTCTAATAAATAATTACTAGCTAAATTTTCTCCAATAATACCATTATTTCTATTATTATTCATAGTAATTATCCCTTTCTTTATCTAAATTATATATAAAAGATAGGATTTCTGCAACTGCGGTGTATAGTTCTTCTGGTATTTCCTCTAAAATTTCCAGATTCACTAAACTATCAGCCAGTAGCTGATCTTCAACTATATGTACTCCTTCTTCAAAACCTTTTTCAATTATCTTTTCTGCAACTATACCCTTGCCTTTCGCAATTACAAAAGGTGCTTCTTTCTTATCTATATTATATTGTATGGCTACAGCAATTTTATTGCCATTCTTCTTGTTCAAAAGTATCACACCCTAACATTAAGGTTATAGTTAAATAATTCATCATCAAAGAAAATATCAATTATGTCCTTTTCTTTTCTTTCCTTAAAGTCTATGAAGACATTTTGATACCCTAAATTTTTCAAAGATTTTCTTAAATAATCAAACTTACTACTAAAATAAGTAATAAATGTTTTGTCAACTATAAAATCTAGGTTAATTGACTTATGATCAATATTACAGAATATATCTACTTTTTTAAGATTTTGAGTATTTAGTGATATATATATACTATAGCTATGTTTTTTTAATTTGTTTTTCTTTTTTAATATAAAGACATTGCTATTATTGTCTTCACCACTAAATTTAATAGGTATATGAACGAAGTTATAAAATGAATTTATTTTATTATGAAATTCCACACTATCAAATAAATCATCTAACTTGATCCTTAGTTCTTCAGATATGTTTTTCTTAGTTGTAACAGAAGAGAGTACTTTATCTGTTAAATGACTAAATTCATTTACAAATATTTTTATCTTTTTCTGAATAATATTATCGTCAACTCTGATAAGATTTAAATTTGCCTTATCAAATATGTCATTATTTTTTTTTAGAAAATCATTATTATTCTCTACATTATTCTTTAGATAGCCAATCAAATCAAATAAAGGCTTTATAATCCCTTCGCCATTATCAAGTAAATTTGTTAATCTTTCAATATTTTTTAAAGATACATCATAGCCTAACTGCATTAGAAAAACAACTTTATTTATGATGTTAATAGATTTTACATCTTCTGGATAAATAGCTTTCAATTTTGAATATATAATATCAGTAACTTCAGTGAAATCAAGATAGCCTCTATTTCTAATTTGATTATCATTTTCCATATTATTATTCTTAATTTTACTATATATAGTCTCATTCTCATAAGTATCTGTAACTATTTTACTATGGGAACTTACTTTGATTAATTTCATAATACTTTCATCTAATGTAGAAGCTTCAGAATTGACTTTATAAACCTTCTCTCCTTGCTGTATATCTAAAAGACTTTTGAGCTTGTCTACGTTTTTTATTACATTAGTGACATTTTCTTGTGTCACAGGCATCTTAAAATTAAGAATTGTTTTAACAATAAGCTCATTTTCGTCACTTTTTGGTAATTTGTAAGCATCTAATACCTTTGCGATAAAAATCTTTACTTCATCTTTAGAGATATCATTATTAAATTTAATCAAATCTTCTTGATTTATAGGTGTTAAAAATAGTTTACCATCCTCATTGTTTTTTACCAGAAAAGTTATTAACTGATTTTTCATAGTTTCTAAATTTAAAATAGTTTTTGCTTCTAATATTTCACCACTATCAAGAATTATATTAACACTTTCTCCATTGATTTCTGAAACTTTAGCTCTTATAAATACCCCATCTTTTAATGCTTTATTATCAGATATAAGATTTTTATTTAGATAAGTATCAACTATTTTCACCTTAATCACCAAACATTCCTATTTGTTTTGGAACTCCAATAATTTTTGTTAAAAAACTTTTTCTGTGTATTAGACAAGGTCCATATTTTTTTATCGCTTCTATGTGAACTTTAGTTCCATATCCCTTATGCTTTTCAAAGCCATACTCCGGATACTCGAGGGCCCATTCAAAACATTTTCTATCCCTATATACCTTTGCAATTATAGATGCTGCTGCTATTCCGTGACACTTTTCATCTCCTTTTATAATACTTCTCTGTGGAATTTTAATATCTAGCTTTTCTGCATCGATTAATACATAGTCTGGAATTATTTTATGACCACTTTTGTCCTTTAACTTTTCTATTGCCTTCTTCATAGCTATCAGCGTGCATTCTTTTATGTTAAACTTATCAATTGCTTTAGCTTCCATACTGCCTATACCTATAGCTATAGCCTTATCCTTTATGACTTCACTAAGATATTCTCTTTTCTTTGGAGTTAGTTTTTTTGAATCTTTTACACCTTCTATTAATAATTCTGCAGGAAGAACAATAGCACATGCTACAACATCTCCCGCTAGACAACCTCTTCCAACTTCATCTATGCATGCAATGTATTTATAACCCTTGTTCCATAACTCTCGTTCTAATTCAAGCATTTTATTTTCCCCCATTTAGTTCTCAGATAAAATCATATATATTAATTATTTTATTTGCATATATAATATTAGCCCTCCTAATAATATCGGAAGGCTAAACATAATTCTTAATATCTTCTGGGTATTCTAATGAAATTCTACCAATCAATCCTCTTCTAAACTCGTCTAGTATTAGATGACTAACTCTTGTATAATCTATTTCTTCTTTTTTTAATAAGCAGCCTCTCTTAATCGCAATTTCTTCAATAATATTGATAGGCCCACTGTTGTCTACTAATATATCATATCTGCTTTCCAAAAGGTCTTTATTTCTCTCCTTAAGTCTCTCAATTAGCTTTAGAGCAAGAGTTTCTACATCCATTATTTCATCTTTAATTGCACCAGTAAAAGCTAGATTTAAGGCTACATTCACGTCTTCAAATTTTGGCCAAAGTATTCCTGGTGTATCTAGTAATTCTATATTGCCTTTTAGCTTTATCCACTGTTTTCCCTTTGTTACACCAGGTCTATTTCCTGTTTGTGCACCTTTTCTTCCTGCTAAAGTATTAATTAGCGTTGACTTTCCTACATTGGGAATACCAACAATCATAGCTCTTATTGAAGTGTTTTTAATTCCTTTTTGCTCCCTTAATTGTAGTTTTTCTCCAACAACCTTGTTCGCTTCATTTATTATATTTCCTATACCTGTATTACTTATTGAATTAACTAATAGAACAGGTATATTTTCCGAGCGATAATAATCAACCCATTTGTAGTTTGCAATTTCATTAGCTAAATCACTCTTACTCATGATAACTATTCTAGGTTTATTATTGATTATTTTGTCAATATCAGGATTTTTGCTACTATAAGGAATTCTAGAGTCTAATAATTCTATTACTAAATCAACTAATTTTAAGTTATTACAAATTAAATCTTTAGTTTTCTTCATATGCCCAGGATACCAGTTAATGTTCATATAATCACCGACCCTTAATTTACTTACTCATAGTTTGGTTATTCTATATCCTAAAAACAAACATTGGGACTGTAGCCAGTCCCAAAATATTAGTAGTTTGTTTTTTCTTTTACTTTCGCTGATTTTCCTTGTCTATCTCTTAGATAGTTAAGTTTAGCTCTTCTTACCTTACCTTTTCTTACTACAACTAGTTTTTCAATCTTTGGTGAATGTAGAGAAAATGTTCTTTCTACACCAACACCATAAGAAATTCTTCTTACAGTAAAAGTTTCTCCTACTCCTCCACCTTGTCTTTTAAGTACAGTTCCTTCAAAGACTTGAATTCTTTCTCTGTTACCTTCTTTAATTCTATAGTGTACTTGCACAGTATCTCCTACATTAAAGTCAATAACTTCATTATTGATTTGTTCTTGTTCAAGCATCTTAATAATGTTCATTAAATTACCTCCCTTCCTCCTAGACGTTCTTGCCTATTTGCAGAGGACCGCCCGTTTTCCACAAATGTCATTATAGCATATAGAAGAAAATATTACAACTTATTTTTCTCTTAATTAAATATCTTTACATTGGCTAGCATCACACTATTTTTTAGATTTAATGTCTTTTAGCATTTCCAGTTCTTTTCTACTGAAATCTTTATTGTTAATTAAATCTGGTCTTCTTTCATAAGTTGTTTTTAGTGATTGATATTTTCTCCATTCTTCAATTTTTAGGTGATTACCAGATAATAGAACTTCGGGGACCTCAATTCCATTAAATATTCTAGGTCTAGTATACTGTGGGTATTCTAAAAGACCATTATAATGAGACTCATCTTTATATGATTCTTGATTATTTAATACTCCAGGTAATAGTCTTACAACAGAATCAATAATAGCCATTGCTGCAATTTCTCCACCAGTTAGAACATAATCACCAATAGAAATTTCATCATCTACATAATTTTCTATTATCCTATTATCTACACCTTCATAGTGCCCACATAATAGAATAATATGTTTTTCTGATGATAAATCATTAGCGATTTCTTGATTGTAAGTCCTTCCCTTTGGGCTGAGATATATTATCCTACTATTTTCGCTTTTTGTTGCTTCAATTGCACTATATATTGGTTCAGGACTCATAACCATTCCAGGTCCACCACCAAAAGGATAGTCATCTACTCTTTTATGCTTATCTTTTGAGAAATCTCTAATATTTATACAGTTTATTTGTGCTACATTACAATTTACTGCTCTTCCAATTATGCTAACATTTAAAAAGCTATGGAACATTTCAGGAAATAGAGTAAGAATATCTATTTTCATTCTATCAATCCCTCAATCGGCTCAATAATCATTTTTTTATTTTCTATATCAATATATTTTACAACTTCTTTTATAGCAGGTATTAAATATTCCTTTTCAATATTTCTGTTTAAAGCTTTTCCTTGTACTACATAAACGTCATTGCCTCCTGGCTGTAAAACGTCTATTATCTCTCCAAGTGCTCTTCCATCAGAGCAAAAAACCTTCACTCCTATTATTTGATAAATAAAATATGAGTCTTCAGGAAGTTCTATTGCATCTTTTTCATTAATGGTAATATATTTGTCCTTATACTTTAAAACATCATTAATATCATCATGGTTTTCAAATTTTAACATAACATAGCCTTTTCTATACCAAATCTTTTCAATTTTAATAGGGCATTTTTCATATTCACTTTCTATATAGACTGAGTGTAATTTTTCAAATCTTTCTATACTATCAGTCAAAGGTAATACTTTTACATCTCCTTTTAAGCCATGTGTATTGATTATTTTACCTACACGAATATATTTCATATATACACCTACCATTTTAATAACGTATATTCTATGCTATAAAATGCTAATTAGCTAAAAATATTAAGCAGAAAACATAAATAAAAATCAAGATCTTTTAAGTTTGAATTTTATTTATATTTTCTAAATACTATACTATTTGTTTGCATTTTGCAATATTTTAATACAAATAAATAAAAAGGGGTTAGCTAACCTAATCCCCTATTGAATAATTTCTACTACTACTCTTTTGTTTTCTTTTATTGCTGCTGCTTTTACTAAGGTTCTTATAGCTTTAGCAATTCTGCCTTGTTTTCCTATAACCTTTCCCATATCTTCTGGGGCTACCTTTAACTCAATGATAATTGATTGAGTACCTTCTATTTCATTTACCATAACCTCATCTGGATTATCAACAAGTGCTTTTGCAAGTATTTCAACTAGCTCTCTCATTTATTTCACCCCCCGAAAGCAATTATTCGGCTTTCTTTGTAGCTTCATATTTTTCTAAAACTCCATTATTTTTAAATAAATAATTAACTGTATCAGTTGGTTTAGCACCGTTATTTAACCATTTTATTGCTTTTTCATCATCAATAACAATTTCTTTTGGTTCTGACACAGGATTATAGTATCCAATCTCTTCAATAAATCTACCATCTCTTGGTGAACGAGAATCTGCTACTACAATTCTGTAAAAAGGTTTTTTCTTAGCACCCATTCTAGTTAGTCTGATTTTTACTGCCATTTTTTCACCTCCTTTAAATACTTGAATTATTTTAAAAAGGCAAGCCAAATCTTCCTTTTTTCTTCATGGATTTCTCCATACCTGAAAATTTCTTGAGCATTTTTTTAGTTTCAGTAAACTGTTTAAGAAGTTTGTTTACCTCTTGAATGCTAGTTCCACTTCCATTTGCAATTCTTTTCCTTCTGCTACCATCTATTAATGCTGGATTCAATCTTTCTTCTTTTGTCATTGACTGAATAATAGCCTCTATATGAACTAATTCTTTTTCATCCACATTAAGGTTTTTCAATTGTTTTGAATTTACACCTGGAATCATCTCTAGTATTTGACTCATAGGCCCCATGTTTTTCATTTGCTGCAATTGGTCCAAAAAGTCCTCAAAAGTGAATTGCTGACTACGCAATTTCTTTTCAAGCTCCAAGGCCTTTTTTTCGTCAAAACTTGCTTGAGCTTTTTCAATTAAGCTTAAGATATCTCCCATACCTAATATCCTAGAAGCCATTCTATCAGGATAAAAAGTTTCTAACTGATCTAATTTTTCTCCCATACCAACAAATTTAATTGGTTTATCAGTAACTGCTCTTATTGAAAGAGCCGCACCTCCTCTTGCATCACCATCAAGTTTAGTTAATACAACTCCAGTAATTCCTAATTTTTCATTAAAAGATTCGGCAACTGTTACTGCATCTTGTCCAGTCATTGCATCAACAACTAATAGAATTTCATTAGGATTAATTTGTTCCTTAATATTCTGAAGCTCTTCCATTAGTCCTTCATCTATATGAAGCCTTCCTGCAGTATCTATAATAATAAGATCATTTCCATTTTTCTTTCCATGCTCTATTGAAGCTTTTGCTATGTTAACTGGATTTTGTTTATCACCCATATTAAAAACAGGTATATTTACTTTTTCTCCTACTACCTCCAACTGCTTAATTGCAGCAGGTCTATAAATATCACAAGCAACTAATAAAGGTCGCCTTCCCTTTTTCTTTAATAATGCAGCTAATTTCCCAGAAGTAGTAGTTTTACCTGCGCCTTGAAGACCGCACATCATAATAACAGTAGGTCGATTATTGGAAAATTCTATTTTACTTTCTTTTTCACCCATTAACTTGGTTAATTCTTCATTCACTATTTTAATCACTTGCTGTCCAGGTGTTAAACTTTCCATAACTTCATGTCCAATAGCTCTCTCTTTAACCGTGTTTACAAAGTTTTTAACTACTCTAAAGTTAACATCAGCCTCTAGAAGAGCTAGTTTTACTTCCCTCATAGCATTGTCTACGTCTTTTTCAGAAAGCTTTCCTTTCCCTTTTAGCTTACCTAAAGCATTTTGTAGCTTTTCAGCTAAACCTTCAAAAACCATCACTTAACCTCCTGGCCAATTTCTAATATCTCTAGAGCAATGTCGCTAATTTTATTGATGTCTTCTTTAATAAGATTGAAATCATAATAATCAAGTAATTTCATTATTTCATCTGTATATTCTAAAATAAGCTTTATTTTTTTTCGATTCTCCGAAAACTTCTTTACTAAACCTAGTTTTTCTTCATAATCAAAAAGTTTGCTTTCGGACCTTTTAAGTAAATCATGAACACCTTGTCTACTTATGCCAAGATGTTCACCAATTTCACTTAATGATAAATCATGTATATAATAAAGTTCAATAGCTGTATATTGTTTATCATTTAATAGCTTACCGTAAAAGTCAAAAAGAATACCAACTTCAACAATCTTCTCAAACATATAACCACCATCATATTATTAGTGTAAAGATATTTGCTTGACAGTGATATTTTATACTAGAAAACAATCTTTGTCAACACTTAATCTTAAAATCTTAATCTTCAAAAATTGCCTCAACGAAGTTTACAGGTTCAAAATCTTGTAAATCATTAATTTTTTCACCTACACCAACTAGTTTAACTGGTACATCTAGCTCTGATTGTACCGCTAAAACCACTCCGCCTTTAGCAGTACCATCAAGTTTTGTTAATACAATTCCAGTTATATCACATGCTTCTTTAAATACTTTTGCTTGAGAAACAGCATTTTGTCCAGTAGTAGCATCTACTACAAGTAATACCTCTTTTTTTGCACCAGGATACTCTCTTTCTACGACCCTAAATATTTTAGTAAGCTCATTCATTAAGTTCTTTTTATTGTGTAATCTTCCAGCAGTATCACAAATTAATACATCTATTTTTCTAGCCTTTGCTGCTTGAATTCCATCATAAATAACTGCAGCAGGATCTGAGCCTTCTTGATGAGAAATAATATCTACGCCTGCTCTATTACCCCATTCTTGTAACTGTTCTATTGCAGCAGCTCTAAAGGTATCACCAGCAGCAATAAGAACCTTCTTGCCTTGTGATTTTAGTCGTGAAGATAACTTCCCTATGGTCGTAGTTTTACCTACTCCATTTACACCAACCACTAAAATGATTGCAGGAGAAGGCTCTATATTAAGTCCCTCGGTTTTATTCTTAGTCAAAACATCTCTAAGTACTTCTTTAAGTAATTCTCGTACTTCAGAAACTTCATTAACTTTTCTTTCTTTTACTTTCTGTCTTAACTCTTCAATAATAGCTAATGAAGTATTTACACCAACATCAGCGGTAATTAATACCTCCTCTAAATCTTCAAAAAGTTCTTCTTCGACCTTTTTATAAGAGTTAAGTATTAAATCAACTTTTTCGGTGATACCTTTTCTGGTTTTTGAAAGTCCACTTTTTAATCTACTAAAGAAACCTACTTTCTCACTATCTTCATTATCTATTATGTTATTATCTTCAATAACTTTATTTTCTTGGATTTCAGAATCAGAATTCCTATATTTTTTACTTTTATCATCATGATATTCCAAATCATATTCAATAGCCTTTTTATCTTCAGAAACATTGTCTAGAAGAATTTTTTCGATTTCATCTTTCTCATCTTCGGTTAAATCAAAATATTCTGCGATGCTTTCTTCACTTAATTGTTTCTCATCAAAATTATCTTCATGTAATCTTTCTTCAGTTTCATTGTCTCTATCCTCTTCTCTACTTCTTTTGCCCCATTTAAATAAATCCTTAAACATAATAATACCTCCTTCTAACTAGCTCTTTCATGGTTTTTTTCTGTAAGCTTTACTGAAATTAGTTTACTTATTCCATCTTCCTCCATAGTTATTCCATATAAGGAATCGGCGCATTCCATAGTTCCTTTTCTATGGGTAATAATAATGAATTGTGTTTCATTGGAAAATTCCCTCAAATACTCTGCATACCTATAAACATTTGCTTCGTCGAGTGCGGCTTCTATTTCATCTAGTATACAAAAAGGTGTTGGTTTAGTTTTCAAAATCGCAAATAAAAGAGCAATTGCTGTCAGTGCTCTTTCTCCACCAGATAGAAGTGACAGATTTTGTAACTTCTTACCTGGTGGCTGAGCAATAATTTCAATCCCACTCGTAAGAATATTCTCCTCATCTTCTAGAAAAACATCAGCTTTACCACCATCAAATAATTTTATAAAAACCTCATTAAAATTTGCTCTTATTATATCAAAGCTTTCTCTAAATTGTTGTTTCATTTTTGTATTCATATCTTTAATAACGACATCAAGTGATTCTTTAGCCTCGATTAAGTCCCTCTTCTGAGTTTTTAAGAACTCAAATCTTTCACTAGTTCTAGTAAATTCTTTGATGGAGTCTAAATTAATATTTCCTAAAGATTTAATCTTATTTTTTATTTCACGTATTTCATTTTGAACTCTTGTTACATTCTCAATTTCTTTTCTATATTCAAGTGCCATTTGATATGTCATTTCATATTCTTCCCACAGTTTAGTATTAATGTTTTCAAGCTGCATGCTATATTTTTCCTTTTTTACTTCTAAGGAAGAAATGCTCTTTTGAAGATCATTTATTTTTCTATTCATTTCATTTAATTTTTCTTGATCTGTATAATACGCTTGCAAAAAACTATTTCTTTCACTTTTTACTTCTTCAAGCTTAATATCGTATTCTAGAAGCTCTTCTGAAAGCCTTTTCTTTTCTTTAAGCCAAGTATCTATTTTAGATCTTTCATCGAGAACTTCTAGCTTATTTTTCTCTTTCTCTTTATTTTTTCTTTCTATTTCTTCTTCTAATCTGTAACGAATCTCTATATTACTTTTAATTGATTCTATAATATTCTTTAACTCCTGCTTTTTTGTAGCTAGCTTTATCTGCAATTCAGTATTTACTTTAATAATTTCATCTTTAAAAGCTTTTTGTTTCTCTAATTTTTTAGCTAGATCATCAATATTAGCTTGTGTAAAACTTGTTTTTTCGTTTAGCTCTATTAACTCTTTTTCTAAATCACTAATATTAACTCCAGAATTATTATTTTCATTTAAGAGCTGATTTTTTTCTACTAAATATTTTTTAATTAAAGCATCATTTTTAATATTATCTGATTTAAATTGATTGTATTTATTGTCAAGTCTAATTAATGATACATTAATCTCATTAGTTTGTTCTTCTATTTTTAAGACTCTAGTTTCGAGATCTGTTTTCTCATTTTGAAACTCCTGAAGCTTACTTATAAAACATGAATGTTTATTGTTTAATTCTCTTAAATCAACCTCTAGTTCTTTGATTTGCCTATCTCTTCCCAAAATGTTAGTTGTGCTAGAGCTAAAGCTTCCACCTGTCATTGAACCACCAGGACTTAATACATCTCCATCAAGTGAAATAATTTTATATATATGATTACTTTGTTTTGACAATCTAATTCCATCTTCCAATGTCTCAACTACTAATACTCTCCCAAGCAAATATTCAAAAATACCATTGAACTCATTTTGAAAACTAATTAGTTCAGATGCTACTCCTATTAAACCTTTAGACTGCAATTTCTTTTTTTCGTCTATGGTTATACTTCTAGGTTTTATTGTAGAAATTGGCAAAAACGTTACTCTCCCCAATTTGTTCTTTTTAAGGAAATCAATAATAATTTTAGCATCTTCTTGTGTTTCCGTAACAATGTTTTGCATAGATGAACCCAAAGCTATTTCAATGGCCTTCTCATATCTCTTGTCTACGCTTAATAGTTCAGCGACAACTCCTTTAACACCTTTTCCTAAGTCCTTGTTTTTCTTAAAAGCTAATAGTGTGTTTTTTACGCTTTTGTAATATCCTTCATATTCATCTTTCATTTCCTTTAACAGCTTTAAATTTGAAATCTTTCCATGAATTTGACCTTTGATATCATCAATTTCAGTTTTTAATTTTTCTTGATTATTTAGAATTTGATTTTTACTTGTTATTTTGTCTTTTCTTTCTGAGTCTAGTTTATTAATTTTATTTTGAAAGTGTAATATTTCCTCAGAAGTAATATTGAGCTGTTTGTTGTTTTCTTCAATCTGCATATTTATAGAGCTAATATCAAATTCTATCTGCTCTATTCTTTTATCAATATTTTTACTAAATGTAGCTATACTATTTAGTTTGCTTTTTTTATCTGAAATCAGATTTAAGTATTGTATTAAATCGCTCTTTTTATTTTCTATAGTTTCTTCAGTTTTCTTAATATCATTTATTAAGTCTTCTAGCTCTTTGTTTTTGTCGTCAAGTTCACTAATAAATGTTTCAACTTTTTTTTCAAGTTCAAGCTTATAGCTTATTTCTTCTTTTTCTTTATCATCAATTTCATGGATTTGATTTTCTAATGATTTAACTTCACCTAAATGTCTTTCTGTCTCTTTCTCTAAGTAAAAAATCCTTTCCTTACTTAACTTCAATTCTCCTTCGTTTTTTTCAATAATGCTTTGAGTTGTATACTTGTATTTTTGTATTTCTTCTATTTTTGAATCCATTTTTTCAATTTCTGTTTTAACTTTATTATATTTACTTTCAAAAGCATTTCTTCTTTCCTCATTATACTTTAGCTGTCCTACAACTATTTCTCTTTGCGCCTCTAAGTGAGACACTTCTTCTTTAAGTCTGTCAATTTCTCTTAAAAAAAGGTTAACCTCTAAATCCTTAAGGTTATCTGATAGCAAAAGAAATTCTTTTGCTTTTTCCGATTGAATCTGTAGCGGTTCGACTTGATTTTCTAGCTCATTAATTATATCATCGATTCTTACTAAATTTTCTTTTGTCTTTTCTAATTTTTTTTCTGCTTCCTCTTTTCTAGTCCTATACTTAACTATGCCAGCAGCTTCTTCAAAAATCATTCTTCTATCTTCTGATTTTGTACTTAAAATCTCATCTATTCTACCTTGTCCAATAATTGAATATCCATCTTTTCCAACTCCAGTATCCATAAAGAGCTCTCTTACGTCTTTTAATCTACATGAATTTTTATTAATATAATATTCACTTTCACCAGATCTAAATACCCTACGGGTGACGCTTACTTCTGAATATTCTATAGGAAGCTTTGCTTCTTTATTATCAAGAACTAATGTAACTTCTGCATATCCAGTAGGTCTTCTATTATTAGTCCCAGAAAAAATAATGTCCTCCATCTTACTTCCTCTTAGTGTTTTAGCGCTTTGTTCACCTAAAACCCAACGTAAAGCATCTGAAATATTGCTTTTCCCGCTACCATTAGGCCCAACAACTGCAGTAATTCCACCTTTAAAATCTACTTCGGTTTTATCCGCAAAAGACTTAAACCCTTGAATTTCTATTCTTTTTAGAAACAATTCCATACACCTCAATCCTAAGGAATACAATATAAAAGTAGGTATTAAAGGTTTCCATTTAGGAAACCTATGAGAATCTAGTTAACAAAAACTAGACCTTTACTGACCAAGTATTTTTCAATTAACTCTTTTATTTTCAACTCATAACGTATCTCTTCGCTTATTATAAAAAAAGATTCCTTATCTATGTCTTTTCCGATTATCTTCGCTCTTTTTATTCCATATGATTCCCTTAAAAATTTCAAATTAGATGAACATTGTCCAGCAAAATTCGATATTTCTCTATTATTTAAATATACCTGTATACTACTATTAATTTCTGTATGAATATCAAAAAACATTTTCAAATATTCCCTATAGGCTTTCCCTTCAACCAACTGCCTAAAAGCAGGATGAAAAGGTCCTGCTATAACGTCCTTATTTGCAGCAATATTGTCTGTTGGTTGAAGCCCAATTCTAATAACATTTATATCATTATAATTAAACATCATCAACAAATCCATACATGTATCTAGAGCTTTATCTAAAGGTAAAGGATTATATTCGCCACAATAATATTTTTTCTCTAAGTATGTGTCTTTGATAACTAAAGTAGGGTATATTCTAACAATACTTGGTTTCATTTTAATCAGTTGTTTAGCAGTAAATAACTCCTTTTCATAATTGCTCCCAGGAAGTCCTACCATCATTTGTAAACCAAGAATAAAGTCATAATCATTTATAAGCTTAGTTGCATTAATGACATCAACATCACTATGACCTCTATAACTATTTTGAAGAACATCAGGACACATTGACTGGACACCTAATTCTATAATATCAACATCATATTGTTTTAATATATCTAGTCTCTTTTTATCTATATAATCAGGCCTTGTTGACAAACGAATTCTATCAATGAAACCATTTTTCTTATAATAATATGCTATTTTTAGAAGGTTTCTTTGAATACTCATATCTATACCTGTAAAACTACCACCAAAGAATGCTAATTCTAACTTTTCATTAGTATCTGGAATTGTATTTATATAGCTATCTATAGTAAGCTTAATACTATCTTCATCTATATTAGCTTTTTCTAGTGCAATTTTTCTTTGATTACAAAATATACAGTCGTGGGGACATCCAACATGAGGGACAAATATTGGTATTATATGATGCTTAGTACTCATTTTCAACTTCCATTCTTTCCAAAGCTTTTTTGGCTGCATTCTGCTCTGCTTCTTTTTTACTTCTGCCAAAGCCTTTCCCTAAAATATTCCCTTTAACTACAACTTCAGTAAAAAAAACTTTATTATGATCTGGCCCCTCTTCAGACACTACCTTGTACTCAATTTTAGATTTAGTTTTTTTCTGTAGTAGTTCTTGTAGCTGTGTCTTATAATCTATAAATAGTTCTCTTCCATTGACAGCATTTTCTATTATACCTGTCATATATTTTAATACAAATTTCTTAGCATTATTAAATTTACCATCAATATAAATAGACCCTATCAAAGCTTCAAAAGCATCTGCTAATATTGAAACTCTTTCTCTTCCTCCTGTGACTTCTTCACCTTTTCCTAAAAGCATATATTTACCTAAATCAATTTGCTTTGCAACATAAGAAAGAGAAGGTTCGCAAACGACTGTAGCTCTTAGTTTAGTTAAATCTCCCTCTGGATAGTTTGAATACTTAGTAAAAATGTAGTCACTAACAATGAGTCCCAAAACAGAATCCCCTAAAAATTCAAGTCTTTCATTGTAGGTAATTTTAAATCTTTTATGCTCGTTTGCATAGGAACTATGTGTCAAAGCCCAATTTAATAGCTCTATGTTTCTAAATTTATATCCAATTTTAGTCTGAATCTCACTCAGAATATTAATTCTTTCAGCATTAATTACATATCTCATACAATATTCCTCCATATAGCATTAGTATACAGAGGTATTATTGTAGATGTTTTAAACTATTTAAAACATCTACGATAATACCCACTTACATTAGTTTACTATATAACATGTGAATTATGCAAACAATTTTGTGCTGAGAATAACAATATATAAAAGAATCAGGGACTAGAAAAAATTCTAATCCCTAATTCTTTTAATTACAATCGAAGCATTGTGTCCTCCAAAACCTAAAGAGTTAGACATAACAATATTAACCCTCTCAAAGACACCTTTATTCGGAACATAGTTTAAGTCACAAAATTCATCAAATGTTTCATAATTAACTGTCGGAGGTATATAGCCATTAGTTATAGCTAATGAACAAGCACATGCTTCTATTCCGCCAGCTGCTCCTAATAAATGTCCTGTCATAGATTTAGTAGAACTTACCTTTAATTTATATGCATGCTCTTTAAATACTTCTTTAATTGCAGCAGTTTCTAGCATATCATTATAGGTTGTAGATGTTCCATGTGCATTAATATAATCTACATCTTCAGGGCTAATATTTGCATCATCTAAAGCCATCCTCATAGCTCTAGCAGCTCCCTCTCCACCATCAGAAGGTGTTGTAATATGATATGCATCGGCAGTAGAACCATAGCCTATTATTTCTCCATATATTCTTGCTCCTCGTTCTAAAGCATGCCCAAATTCTTCTAAAATCAAAATTCCAGCTCCTTCACCCATAACAAAGCCATCTCTATTCTTATCAAATGGTCTACTAGCCCTAAAGGGTTCTGAATTATTTGTTGATAGTGCTTTCATAGAAGAAAACCCTGCCAAAGCCATAGGAGTAATTGAAGCCTCTGTACCTCCTGTGACAACAATATCATTATCTCCTCTTTGAATTACTTTAAATGCATCTCCTATTGCGTTTGTAGATGATGCACAGGCAGTAACAATAGTTTCATTAACTCCTTTTGCACCTAACATAATAGATATTTGACCAGCTGCCATATTTCCTATCATCATAGGAATAAAAAACGGGCTAACACGTCTTGGTCCCTTTTCTAGTAATTTATTATGTTGCTCTTCAAATGTCTCAAGTCCACCAATGCCTGAACCAATAATTACTCCAAACTTTTCCTTGTTTATTTTTTCTAAGTTTATTTCTGCATCTTCTAATGCAAGTTTTGAGGCGGCAACAGCATATTGAGTAAACTTGTCCATCTTTTTAGCTTCTTTTTTATCTATATAGTCTTCTGCATTGAAATTTTTAACTTCTCCTGCTATTGTCGTACTATAACCTTCAGTATCAAATCTAGTTATATGTGATATGCCACTTTTCCCTTCAAGAAGAGAATTCCAAAACTCTATTTTTCCAATACCTATGGGGCTTATAATTCCTAGACCAGTAATAACTACTCTTTTCTTCATATTATCCCTACCTATCTAATATAGAATATGATTAAGTCCAGATATATAAATTAATCACTAAATATTCAATAAGATTTTCTCACTAGTATTATTATTAGATATAGTGTAAAATAATTTTATACATATATACTTATATACTTTTATCTATTTATTTTTAAGGTCCCGGCATAAACGGGACCCATTCTTTTATTTGCATTACTTAGTATGATTTTGAATATAATCAACTGCATCTTTTACAGTAGATATTTTTTCTGCTTCCTCATCTGATATTTCTATATCAAATTCATCTTCAATAGCCATTATTAACTCAACAACATCTAATGAGTCAGCATCTAAATCTTCCTGAAAAGAAGACTCAAGAGTTATCTCTGATTCTTCAACATCAAGTTGCTCTGAAATTAATTTTTTAACTTTCTCAAATACCATAAGTACACCCCCTTTCAGTAAATGGTATTGTCAAAAATCTTAATAGAGATTTCTAACAACCCTTGATTTTTGAATATTTGTATTGCTTAAAAATCCTTACCCCTTGCAAGGGATAATTATTTTAATATCTTTATAAACAAAAATGGATGACAAATCCCCATTT